>JACCTI010000281.1 GCA_013812515.1 Chthoniobacterales bacterium | reverse complement strand
GTGATCTGCTTGATCCGCGCGGAATCGTTCGGGCTCCAGGTCGCGACATCCGGATCATCCTTAAAGGCGTTGTGCACGATCCGGCGTTCGTAGGAATTCATCGGCTCGAGTTGCAGGGAGCGTCCGCTGATTCGCACCCGCTCAGCCAGCTCGCGCACCCGATGCACAATCTTGTCTTCGCGCATGGAGCGATGGTGCTCGCAATCGACGATCACCTTTTCGGCGTCGCGATCCTTCGCCTGGATGAGCCGATTGAGCAGAAACTGGATCGCTTCCAATGTCTCACCGTCCCGACCGATGAGACGCCCGCTCTCCTCGGTGTAGATCTGCAGAGTGGTGTTTCCACCTTCACTCCGGATTTCATCTATTTCCGCGACGAAACCGAGGTAACCAAGCATCGTGTCGAGTAGTTCCTTGGGCGTCATGTTCGTACTTTCCGCGGACGCTTGCCCGCTGGCGCCACTTTCTCCAGGACCGGCACTGGCTGCTTCTGATTGTGCCAAAACTGCAGAATCGTGAGCAGGTTTTGCGTCGTGTAATACAATGCCAGTGCGGCTGCGAAATTGTAGCAGAAAACTAAAAAAATCAGCGGCATGAACATCATGACCCGCTGCTGCGTGGTGTCGCCGGTCTTCGGGGTCATGTGCATGAGCCACATCTGGCTCGCGCCCATGAGGAGCGGGAGAATGTTGATCGGCCAGCCGAGTAACGGAAGGTGCGCGATCGTATCGGGCTGCGAAAGGTCGTGGACCCAGAGGAAAGAGGCATTCCGCAACTCCGCGACCTGGCCGAGCATGTTGAACAAACCCAGGAAGATCGGCAGCTGAATCATCATCGGGAGGCAGCCTCCGACCGGATTCACGCCGTGCTCTTTGTAGAGCTTCATAACTTCCTGATTCATCCGAGTCGGGTCGTCTTTGTATTTCTCCTTCAGCCCCTGCATTTTCGGGGCGAGGGCGGCCATGTGTCGCATCGACTTGTTTGCCTTGTTTTGAAGCGGCCAGAGCACCGCTTTCACGCAAACCGTCAAAAGAATGATGGCGAGTCCGTAATCGTGGACCCAACCATGCAGCAGGTTCATGAAATTCAGCAGCGCCTCGCTGACCAATCGCAAGAGACTGAACGACGAAAAATTCATGATCTCGCCCTCGTCGTGCCCCAGTTTGGCCAGGCGGTTGTAGAGCTTCGGACCGGCGTAAATCTGGAAACGCAGCGTGCTTGTTTGCCCCGGCTGCAGCTCGAAACCCGGCATGCCCATGGCACCCTCGATTCCGAGGATCGTCTCCGTTTCGGATCGCTTCACTTCGAAGGGACGAGCCCAAATCTCCGAAACCTTCCCGTTCAAAGGAGTGATGATCGAGGTGAAGAATTGGTTGCTCATCGCCCCCCACTCCGCCCCATTGACCTTCTCCAGATAGATCGGTTGCGCGGGCCGCTTCTCGACACCCACGAGCGGATACTTTTGCGCAGCGAACCAATTTACATCGATGCTCTTGGCGTTCCCCTCGATGCACCAGACAACGCGCGTGTAAGCAGGCATGTCCCTCGGGTGAATCGGAAGAGCGGAACCAAGCCCGATGTAGTAACCTGCGTTCTTGTACGGCTCCGTGCCATCGTTGCGGAAGTCGACCTGCATTTCCGCGAGGTAATTGTCCTTCTTCCCCGCCGGCGGTAGGAAGGAGAAACGCTTTTGGATCGCGAGACCTTGCGGGGCAATCCGCTCGAATTGCACACTGCCGTCGGCCTGGCGCGCCATTGCGAATTCCGGCAGCGCAGGCAAGCCCGGCTGCTCGATGAACGCTCCGATCGGGAGACGATCGGGCGAGTTCAAAATGACCACGCCCTTGTCGTTTTCCCCTTTTTGATTCAGCAAACGCGCCTCGCTGATGCCGCCGCCACGATTTGTTAGGCGCAACTCCACGTCCTCATTCCGGAGCGTCTCAAGTTTCTCCTCGAAAGCAGGTGCCGGGTTCGCCGGCTCCGCGGTCGCCGGAGCGGCTGGCGCTGACGGCGGAGAAACCGTCCCCTGAGCGAGCGGTGATGCCGCCGTTGCAATGGAAGCAGACGGCGAGGGAGCCCCCGAGTCGTTCGCGCTAGGCGACGCCGAGGCGGCGGCCGGCGCCGGCAAAACGCGCGGCGCGTGCGAAGTCATGTAGATTTGCCAGCCAATGAGCCCGAGCACGCAAAGCGTAACGGCAATCCATGCTTGACGGTCCATGCGGAGTGGTGGCGAGCCTATTCACAGACCAGGTGCGTCGCGTCGCCATGGGTGCGGCTGGAACGCGGCGGCACCGGGTCGTGGCCCAAGCCACCCCAAGGCGCACACCGGCCGAGCCGGCACAGTCCAAGCCAGGTGCCACGCAAAAGTCCATGGGTTTCCACCGCTTCCAAAAAGTAGCGCGAGCAGGTCGGTTCAAACCGGCAACCCAGGCCCGGACCACTGATCCAGGAGAGCACTGGCGAGATCGTCCACTGATAGGCACGGATCAGAAAACGGACGATCTGGAGCATCAGGGCGCTAGGATAAAAGCGCGCTTTGCCAGACGCAACCACTCATCTTCCAATGCGCCGTAGCTCGCTCCCGCAGCAGCGGGCCGGGCGATCACAACGATCCAGATTCTTCTGCGGACGGCATGCTGATGGCGCCGCACAATTTCGCGCAGCCGTCTGCGAACGCGATTTCGCGCGACTGCGTTCCCGATGCGTTTCGTGGTCACAAAGCCCGCCCGGATAGCGGTCGGTTCCTCCAGCTTTAACACGAGCGCGCCCAGGATCATGAGCGCGCCGCGATGCGCTTTGCCTTCGTGTCTGACCCGGAGGAACTCGGCCGACCGGGTCAATCGGCGCGCTTTGCTGAAGGAAAGGGACGGCGCATCGAGGTCGTCGTTCATGATCAGTTCAGCATCTGCCAGGACGCTTTCAGGTTAGCGAGGCTTCGCCTCTAGTCCTCGTCCTCCTCTTCCTCTTCCGTCGTTCCGTCCTCACTTTCGTCGTCGTCACTACTCTGGTCACGTATCGAGGACGACGACGAGGAGAAGGACGACTCGCGCAAATTACCCGCACCGACGACCTACAGATTGTCGTCAGGAAATTGCTTTTCGCAAAGGTTGTAGCCGGGGGCGTCCGCTAGTCTCACTTTTTCAGATACGCCGTACCGGTACAGCAAAAGTCTTCCCGCCAACGAAGGGACGGGAAGACTCTTGCGAGAGTCGCGATGGGATTAGCGGCCGCCTGGAGTAGCGGTTGCGGTGGTCGTAGTGGAATCGAGCTCTTCGTCTTCCTCCTCACCCGCCGGCGACGACGTGGTCGACATGTTAGTGGTGTTCGTCGTGCTCGTCTCAGACGTTGTCCCCCCGGCCGGAGATGGGTTCACAATCGTGGTGTTGTGCTCTGTCTTGCCAGCAGCGGGTGACCCAGCCGCGGGTGTGGTGACGGTCTCAGTCCTTTGTTCACACGCCGCCAGGAGAGCGGCACCAGCTAAAACGCAGATATATTTTTTCATATGATAGG
>JACCTI010000276.1 GCA_013812515.1 Chthoniobacterales bacterium | reverse complement strand
TCGTCCCTGGGCGATCGCCGCTGGAACGACCGTTGGGATGACGACAGCCTGGAGGCGAATCAGAAACAGCAGGAGCACGCGAAAGCCGCCTTGCTTCAGCTCACGAAGGTGGACCGCGCGAAACTCTCGCCGGCGGACCGGCTGAATTATGAGCTGTTCAAAAAGCGGCTCGAGCAGGAGATCGCCGGCTTCCGGTTCCGCATGCATTTGCTGCCAATCAATCAACGTGGCGGCATTCAAACGGCGGATGAACTCAGTGATTCGCTCCGGTTCACAACGGTGAAGGATTACGAGGACTGGCTCGCGCGGCTCCGTTCCTTTCCCGCGTCGATGGAGCAGCAGATGACGTTGATGCGCGAAGGCGTGAAGGCGCACATCATCTGGCCAAAGGTCGTGCTGGAGCGCGTGCCAGCGCAGATTGACAAGCAGATTGTCGACAACCCGGAGGAGAGCCCGTTCTTCAAGCCGTTCAAACGCTTCCCTAAGGACCTGGCGGCAGCCGATCAGGAACGGCTTTCACAAGCGGCGCGCGACGCGATCAGCAGCGGCATTGTCCCGGCGTTTCATAAGCTAAAGGAATACTTCGTGGCGGAATACTTGCCCGCCGCGTTCCCGGAAGTGGGCGTCTGGCAAATGCCGGACGGCGGCGAGCTCTACACTTATCTCGCGCAACGCTACACCACGACCAACCTCACGCCGCAGCAGATTCACGAGAAAGGGCTAAGCGAAGTCGCGCGCATCCACGCGGAGATGGAGAAGGTGATGCGGCAGGTTGGCTTCGAAGGCACCTTGCAGGAGTTCTTCACGAAGCTCCGAACAGATTCTCCATTCTTCTACAAGACACCCGACGAGCTGCTGCAAGCCTACCGTGCCCTAGCCAAGCGGATCGATCCGAATCTGGTGAAGGTGTTTAAAACTCTGCCGCGCACGCCCTATGGTGTGATCCCGATCCCGGAGAACATCGCGCCGGATACGACGACGGCATATTACAACGGCCCGGCGGCGGATGGCTCACGCGCAGGCAATTATTACGTCAATCTCTACAAGCCCGAGACGCGGCCGAAATGGGAGATGATGGCCCTCTCGCTGCACGAATCTGTTCCCGGTCATCATCTGCAAATCGCGCTCGCCCAGGAGCTCGGCGAGATGCCGAAGTTCCGGCGCTTTGGCGGTTACACCGCGTTCACCGAAGGCTGGGGTCTTTATGCGGAATCGTTAGGCGAAGACATGGGCCTCTACGACGATCCGTATTCGAAGTTCGGCCAGCTCACTTATGAGATGTGGCGCGCCGTGCGGCTGGTCGTCGACACCGGGATGCACTACATGAAGTGGGATCGGCAGCGCGCGATTAACTTCTTCCTTGAGAACGCCGCCAAGTCCGAGAACGACATCGTGAACGAGATCGACCGTTACATCTCCATGCCCGGGCAGGCGCTCGCCTACAAGATTGGCGAGTTAAAGATCAAGGAGTTGCGCGAAAGAGCGAACCGCGAAATGGGCGAGAACTTTGATGTGCGCGAGTTCCACGATGTCGTGCTGCTTTCTGGGGCGGTGCCGCTCGATCTGCTCGAGGAAAATGTGAACGCGTGGATCGCGGCGAAAAAGAGCACGCCAGGCAAGACCGCGGTCGGCACGTTGCCATAATCGCTCGACGCTCCTCAACTGTCATCCCGAGGCTGGCGAACGCGCGCCGAGGGACCGCCCACTCGCGGTTCTCGCACCTGGCCAACGATGCCGTGCGCTCATGGAGCGTTACACCTACGACTTGGCGGACACACCCTCTTTCTTCAACGCCACGGGCACAGCGCTGACCGCCTCCTCAGCTAACAATCGGTTCCTCTTTACGGGGCGCGAGTACATGCTGGAGACCGGCCTCTACGATCACCGCAACCGCTTCTATCACCCGAGCTTGGCCGCTTCCTACAATCCGACCCGATCGGCTTCAAAGGCGATCCGATCAATCTCTATCGCTACTGCGGCAATGATTTCGTGAATCGAAGTGATCCGAATGGATTGATCGACTCGACGTAGGCGACGGCTACCGGGGGTTTGAGTCAGATCAGAGAGTTATTGGACATCCGTGCCGGCCAGGCTGCCGCGCCTAGCTCGTCCCCTTCAGTGGGAAAGTGACGGGCCGGGCAGAATCGGGAAACTTTAAGGACACGAATGTCGCGAACCATGTCGAGCCGGACGGGCTCGCTGTCCGGTAAAAAGGCGGTGTTACTCAGTCCGTGGTCAGGGCAACGCCAAATGACGATAGCTCGATAACTCCCTACCACTATTTGAATTGGAAGGTAGAGGACCAGCACAAAAACAGTGATGTGGTTACACGGGAAGCCGGGGATCACGTGAGAGATGCTCGATA
>JACCTI010000274.1 GCA_013812515.1 Chthoniobacterales bacterium | reverse complement strand
CATGCTTTACTTCGCATTCGCCGAGATCGTGCAGCCGCGGCTGCCACTCACGATATTGCGCGAGATCGTCCGCGACCCGTTTGGAAAGCAGGATGTGACCGGCATCGCCGCAATCCATCACGCGTTGGGCCATATTGATTCCGCCACCCGCGATGTTGGCGCGCTCGTTCACATCCAAGATTTCATTCACGGGACCGCTGTGGATGCCCATTCGCACTTGCACCTCGGGCCGAGTTTTCAGCGCCGCGCTGATCTCCAAAGCGCAATGTGCCGGCGCTTCCGGGCTGTCGCGGAAGACCAACGCCATTCCCTCACCGCTCGGCAGCCGGATGAGCTTGCCGGCTGCTTCCGCCGCGCGCACTTGCTCCGTCTGCCGGACGACCTCGTTTAGAGCATGAAGGACTTCGCCTCTGCTCGTTGATGAGCAGCTTCGAATATCCGACGATGTCGATGAAAAGCACATGACCGATCTCAAGGCAGAGGCTCGGCGGTAGCGGTGGACATGGAGCAACTTTGGATACCGTCTAGGTGCGACGGCTCTTCTTCGATCTTTTTACCCTCGTCAGGGCGTCGTTGTAGCCAGGGGCGTTGATCCCGGCCGGTGCCCAACGAGCAACTGCTCCGTCGCGAGATGTACGCTGCCGGGGTCAGCGCCCCGGCTACAACAGATCAATTACGATTGGCACGTGAAGGATTGCGCGGAAATCGTTCACGTTCGTCAGCGTGGGACCCGTGAAGACGAGATCACCGAGCGCTTCGAAGAAGGCGAATGCGTTATTCTCAGCCAGGTCCGCTTTGGCGTTGCGTCCCAGCGCACGCGCACGCAAGAGGGTATCAGGACCGATGATCGCGCCGGCGTTGTTTCCCACACCGTCGATGCCATCGGTGTCGCAGGCGATGGCATGGATTTCGGGATCTCCATCCAGCGCGATCGCGAGGGCGAGGAGAAATTCCGTGTTTCGCCCGCCACGGCCCGACCCGCGGACGGTCACCGATGTTTCGCCGCCGGAAAGGAGCAGGCAGGGAGAGGCTACGGGCTGGTCGTGCCGGGAGATTTGTTTCGCGATGGCGGCGTGGATCAAAGCGACATCGCGCGCCTCGCCTTCCAGTGCGTTCGAGAGAATGAACGGGGTGACGTCGTGTTTACGCGCGACTCCGGCGGCCGCGTCCAAGCCATCTTGCGCGGTCGCAATCAGATGAATCTCGTTTTTCTCGAAGCAGGCGGCGCCCGGTTTCGGGCTTTCGGCATTCGGAGTGTGAAGAAACGCTCGTACTCCCGGGGAGATTACAACGCCGTATTTTTCCAGAACGGCTAGAGCGTTTGCGGTCGTAGTGGGATCAGGAATGGTAGGACCCGAAGCGACGATGGAGGGATCGTCTCCGGGAACGTCGGAGATCAGGAGCGTGACTACTTTCGCCGGAGCGGCCGCTTCTGCCAATCGACCGCCTTTGATGGTCGAGAGATGCTTGCGCACGCAATTGAAATCCCGAATGGAGGCGCCGCATCGAAGAAGTGCGCGGGCAATCGTTTGTTTCTCTTCCAACTGAATGCCTGGTGCTGGCAAGGTCAGGAGCGCGGAGCCACCGCCGGAGATCAGGCACAGGACTAGGTCGTTAGGCGAGAGATTCAACACACGCTTCATGATCTGTTGCGCGGCAGCCACTCCTGCGGAATCCGGCACGGGATGACTCGCGTCAACGACCTTAATCCTGGAGGTCGGCGCGCCATGTCTGTAGGGAGTGACCACAACGCCCGAAAGTTCTCCGGGCCAATGTTCCTCCACCGCGCCCGCCATGGAAGCTGCGGCTTTTCCAGCCCCGACAACGACCGTTTTTCCCGACGGCGGAGCTGGAAGAAAGGGAGGCAGGCAACGTCGCGGATCCGCCGCCGCGACTGCGGCGTCAAACGCCGCGCGCAACAGTTTCGCGGCGCGCCCGTGGTTTCTCATTGGTTGCACTCGAGTTGCGTTCCGGAAACACGAGCTGTGCCCGTGTCCCGTGACCAGAAGAATGCCCATGTTTCTTTCCCCGGCATCTTCTGTTTGGCCTTCGTTCGCGGTTTTGCAGCAGCTGCTCTCGATCTACAGCCGCTGAACTGCGGCAAACCGCTGTAGCACTGTCGCTGTCTCGCACTCGCACTGCCAACCTTCGGCCGCATACGAATCGCCCTCGCGAATTGTTGCATGCAATCTGGTGAGGCTTTGAATTAGAGTTGGCGATCACATGTTGACCGAAGTCACCACTCCCTCGCCCTACACCCGTCAAAATCCCTTTCCCGGTCGCCTCCTCGTGAACCGCCGCTTAAACCCGGGCTCGAACAAAGACACGCGGCACTTCGAGATCGATCTCAGCGGTTGGGGCCTTACTTACACCGTCGGTGATTCCATGGCGATCTACCCGACGAATGATCCCGCGTTGGTTGACGAGATTCTTAAAGCAATCGGCGCGACGGGCGACGAGATGGTGCCGACCGGCAGCAAAGAGGAGCCGCTGCGACCGCTGCGGGAAGCCCTTTCCAGGGACTACCGGATAACGCAGGTGACGCCGAAATTCCTCAAGGCGATTGCGCAACGCGCCTCGGGCGCGCCTCTTCTCAAGGAGTTGCTGCAACCCGAGCGGAAGGCCGATCTCGACAGTTACCTTTGGGGCCTGGAGATGATCGATTTTCTTCTCGAGCATCGTTCCGTTCACTTCACACCCGAGGAATTTGTGGGCCTGCTCGCAAAACTGCAGCCGCGTTTGTATTCGATCGCTTCCAGCCTGAAAGCGTCCCCCGACCAGGTGCATTTCATTGTGGATGTTGTGCGCTACGAGAGCCACGGCCGAAAGCGCAGCGGTGTGTGCTCTTCCTTCCTTGCGGAACGCGCGGACCAATGCCCGGTTCCGATCTTTCCCACTACGTCGAAGTTCCGCATGCCGGAAGATCACGCCACGCCCATGATCATGGTGGGCCCAGGAACAGGGATCGCGCCGTTCCGCGCTTTCCTTCAGGAACGCAGGGCGCTGGGGGCAAAGGGCAAATCGTGGCTCTTCTTCGGCTCGCAGCAGGAGAGGTGCGATTACTTTTACAAAGACGACTTCGTTCAGCTGAAGAGCGAAGGCTATCTGACCCGAATCGATTGTGCCTTCTCACGCGATCAGGAGCACAAAATCTATGTGCAACATCGGATGCACGAAAACAGCGCCGAGATCTGGAGATGGCTTGAGGAAGGCGCGCACTTTTTCGTCTGCGGCGATGCCAAACGCATGGCCAAAGATGTCGACGCCGTGCTCCGCCAGATCGTCGAAAAAGAAGGCGGGATGGATGGGGAGAAGGCGAACGAGTACATCGAGAAGATGAAGACGGAGAAGCGCTACAAGCGCGACGTGTACTAGGAGCACTTGGTCGTAGGAAAATTAACACAAGTACGCGAAGGATGCGGAGGGGCTCGCTGCGCGAACCGGTGGACGAGCAGAAGCTCGTCCCTCCAGCGCCCGGCATGTGAACTCATCCGCCCGGTAGCCCGTTAGAAATCTTTCACTCACGCGCTGGTCCAGAGCATCGTCGTGGTAAGGAGGCCGCGCTGCGGCTCCCGCCGGCGGGCAATACGAATTGTTCTGAACTTCAGCCGTGGGCCGATTGTGCCTCAGCCATGAAGCTGTTGGAACGACGCGCTCTTTCCCCGCTCCTGCTCGTAGTTCCTAATGGCACAGGGAGATTGATCGCGACGACGAGGACGAGAACGAGCGCGAGAACGCCGCGTCGCCGGCCGCCTTCTCACTGCGATCGTGGAATGGCATCAACCAACCCTTGCACGTCTTAAGCTCGCGACTTCGCGCGCAGAGCGAGCGCCACCGCGCCGCCGCAAACGAGAGCGCTCACCAACGCCAGCGCTCCGCCGAGCACGAGCCACGAGGGGCGGTAACATAACACCAGCCGGCCGGTCGCTCCCGCGGGAATCTCAACGGTCGGCGCGAGGCCGCGGAAAGAAGTCACCGGCAACTTGCGGCCATCGAGCGTTGCTCGATATCCGCGAAAATAAGGACGCGAAAATGTTAGCCGTCCCGGAAGTTCTCCCGTCGGCACGGTCACATCAGCGACGACCCGGTGTCGTGAGTCTTCAATCAATCGCACCGTCGCTGGCGCGAACTGCTCGTTAGGCCACGAGTCGTCCGACTCGAGCGAGCGAACCTGCGGAAGCGGCCCACCGCGGCGGTGGTAGACGCGCCCTTCCGGGGATGAATCCGCCAGCTCCCATTCCGTTTCGGGCTTTGGGCTGAGATCGAGCTCGCTCGCGACGACGATTCCATCTACTCCCAGGCGCGCCAGCTTCCCGTCGGGCCCAGCTTCCCATTCGAGGAGCAATTCCCGGCTCCACGGGGCCAGCTCGCCATGAATGGCAACGTCAAAATCGCGCGCCACTCCTGCCGGACGGATCGGACTGTAACCATTGATGAACCGCACTCCACCCCACATTGATGTGCTGCCAGGCCGCACAATCTGACCGACCGGTCCGGATGTTTTCCCTTCACGGTAGGTGTGCTCTGCTTCGGGATAGACGCTGAGGTAGAGGCGCGCGGGATCGAGCGGCTCCGCCCGCGTGAGCTTCTGATCGAGGTTGTATTTTGGCACGCCGACATTCGTGGGAATGCAAAGATAGGTCGCAAGCAGAGCGCCGAAGGTGATCCCGGCAGGCGCCCAGGAACGAATCCATCGGAAACGCGCGGGCAGCATCTCTGTCTCTGCCCAAATGACGGCCAGCCCCAGCAGGCTCACCGTCACAGGCCAATGCGATGGCCACTCCTCCGGCCAGGCGTGCCGTTTCAGATACATCGCGCCCGCGGTGAGGCCGACGAGCGCGACGGCTGCGCGTCCCGGTGTTAACACGAGCATGCGACGCGTCAGATCGTGCACTCGCCGAAGATTGAGATGTTGCAATGCCTTCGCGCCGCAGAGTGCGAGGACAATGTGAATGAAGGGCAACCAACGAAAGCTCCAGCGAAAGACGTTCGCGCTCGGCAGCATCGAGATGAGGACGACAGCACCGAGGAGTGCGATCTCCCAGCGGATTTGCCTAACGAATGCGTTCCGGCCCAGGATCAATCCCGTGATGAGTGCGACCGGCGGGACCAGGCCGCTGGCCAGTTCGACGCCCGTGTGCGGCATCACCCTGGTGGAGAAGTCTGCCCAATTCACCGTCCATGAAGGAAGAATGAAAGCAGGGAGCGCAGCCGGTGGCACGACCCATTGGAAATGCTCCGAGGCTTCCTGCACTTCACGCGCCGAGCCGCGGAGATAATCAAACAGGGCCAGCCAGGCGGGCGATGAAAGTCCCGCTCCCAGGACGCTGCCCACCGCCGCGGGCCAGATGGAAGCCAGCGCACGCATCTGGCAAATTGACTTGAGGGCGAGCCAGCCGGTCAGCAGCCCCAGCATCAGAACGGTGTAGGGAAAACCGCCCGTAATGAGCAGATAAACGAATGGCGCGGGCCAGATAAAACGCCACGGTCCGCGTTTTGCATCCAACGCGCGCTCCAGTCCCCACCAAGCCCAGGGAAACCAGGTGAGCGCGCCCAGCGCACCGAACCAATCGCTCGCGCCCCAGCAAATTACCCAGCCATTCGCCGCGGTCGCCAACGCGACCATGGTCGCAAGCGGCGCGCTCAATTGCCGGCTGCGGGCCAGAACATACCCACCCATTCCGAACACGAACAGATGCGACATGGAAAGCGCGGCTGCTTGCTGAGGGAAAGTGAGCGGAAGCTTCCAAATCAGAACAACGGCTGCGTTGATAAACGCAGAGAATGTTCCGTATTGAAACTCGCCCGCGAGATTGCTGCAGACCCACGAGTACGGGCTGAGCAGCGGCAGATGACCTTCCGACCAACTCCGCGCCACGTCGGCAAACACCGGCAGGATGGAAAGCTCGTAATCGTCGTTCCAGAAAAGGTGAGGATCGCGCCACAATAGAATGGAGCCGAGGGCGAGCACTGATCCTCCGGCGACGAGCGCGCCGGCGACATCGCCGCGGTAGAACAGGTAATCTCGTCCTCGTCGTCGTTGTCGTTCGGAAACGTTCGAAATCACGAGAGGAAAAGGAGAACGAGGACGACGACGGTGAAGAGGAAGAGAAAGAGGAGGAGGAGGCCGGGAAGGAGCAGGAAGATGAATCACAACACAACCGGCGTTCCTTCAGTCATGACCAGAACCTTCTTCTCGAGACCATGCTCACGCGCGCAGACCAACAAGCGCGCGGGCGGCTCATCGAGCGGCTCGTAGCCAAGACGGAAACTGCCGTAATGCATCGGCACGAGCGTTTTTGCACGCAATTCCCTGAACGCCCGCACTGCCTGTTCCGGATTCATGTGAACTTCGCGGCCGCTCGGCGGGTCATAGGCGCCGATCGGGAGGAGCGCGACCTCGATTTTAAAGCGCTTCCCGATTTCTGCGAAGCCCTCGAAGTAGGCGCTATCCCCGCAATGGAAAATCGAGCGTCCCTCGACTTCAATCACGAAGCCGCCGAACCCACGATGCGAATCGTGCAGCATCCGCGCTCCCCAATGATGGCATGGCGTCAAGGAAACGCAGAGCGGACCAAGCTCCACGCGCTGATAATGAGCGAGCTCGTGCACAATGTTGAAGCCGAGATCCTGCACGAGGTTCCCGACGCCAATCGGCACCACGATCGGCTGATCCGCGGCAATCTTCCGCAGCGTGCGTCGATCCAGATGATCGAAGTGGGCGTGCGTGACCAGCACGAAATCGATCTCGGGCAGGTGAAAAAGATCAAACCCCGGCTTCTTCAAGCGTTTGATCACCTTGAGCCACATCGACCAGTTCGGGTCGATCAGGACATTGACGTCCTTGGTTTGCAACAGAAACGAGGCATGGCCAATCCAGGTGATGCAGATTTCACCCCGCTTCACCTTCGGAAAGAGCGGCAGCCCGCCTTTCCCCGAGCGCTTTGTAAAAAGCGAGGGAATCAGCACGCTGGTGAGAAAGTTGCGCTTGTGCCAATCCGAGCTCGGGCGCAAGCCGACGCGCATGGAAGCGCTCGCTTCGCGCCCGTTTACCGACGCCTGGACCACATTCCTCCGGCTTTTTTTAGAAAAAGGAATCGGCACTCGGGCGAAGCATATAAGGTCGTTTGGGTGAATCAAATCTTTCGCCGTGATGGCGGACGTGGCGATTGTCGCGGGCGAAAGGCGCTGACGACCGCGCGATTCAACGATCGTGATTAGCGCTTCGTGGTAGCCCGGAATCGGGTAGAGCGCGCGTCTCGCGTGCTGCGACGCGAAAGCATTCGCGAGCCGCAAACTTTTTCTTTTCATCCGGCCGGAGGAAGTTCGTGGTGCGTGACGCCACCACCAGCGTGCGAGACGCGCGCGCAACCCGGAATCCGAGCGGCCCGCGCAGTAATGAACTCAAAAGAAGACACGAAGCTCAGCGCAATCTGGCCTCGCCAACCGTTCGTTGGCCTCGCCCTGGCTGCGCTCTTCGGTATTCTCATCGCCGAGGCCACACCGCATCCGAGCACCGGTCTCGTTGCGCTGGGCCTGTCGGCGCCCCTTGCCTTCGTCCGCAAGAGCTCACTTGCGACTTGCGCATTCGTCCTCGCCTGCTTCTTCTATTTGCACAGTCTGCGGCAAACGAACTCCCCCGGACTTCGCCTCGCGCAGGAACTCGGAGAGATGCCACAGGCGGTCACCGCGACGGGCGTGGTTGTGAGCGAACCGAACGTGTCAGCCCGCGGGACAGCCTCGTTCCTGTTCCAGTTCGACTCAATAACGCTGCACGATCAGACGCTCGTTTCTCACGCGACGATCTCTGCCCGATGGCGCCATCAGGTCCGGTTCGGGGACGAGCTTCAACTCTTCGGTGTGGTCCAGCGCGTCGAGGGGCCCCGCAATCCTGGTGAATTCGACATGCGCGCGTATCTCGCGCGGCGCGACATCCGATATGCGTTGCTCGTCCGCGACCCAGAGAACGGAAGAATCCTCAAACGCGGCGGCGGGAGTCGCATCATGCGGGCGGCGCTGGATTCCCGAGCATGGATGCAAGCGGCGCTCGCGCGCGGACTTGACGATTCGCCGGATCTGCACGGCCTCATCAGCGGCATGGTTCTTGGAGTGCGCGATCAGACTCCGGATGAGATCGAGGAACAGTTTCAAGAGACGGGCACGCTCCATCTCTTCGCCGTCTCCGGACTGAATGTCGCGATCCTCGCGCAACTCTTATGGATGATTCTGCGCGGCGCGCGCGTCCCGCGCCGATGGGCAATTGCGCTGATCATTCCGGCACTCTTCTTCTACGCGGCGGTCACCGGATTGAACGCCTCCAGCATCCGGGCTGCGCTCATGGCGGCGGTTCTGCTGGGCGGTTTTTTCGTAGATCGCAAGGTGCTCGCCACAAACAGCGTGGCCGCCGCGGCGGTTCTCGTCTTGTGCTGGGACACGAACCAGCTTTTCTCGACTGGCTTTCAGCTCTCCTTCGCCGTCGTGATTGCGATCATCGTGCTCGCGGAGCCGCTCTACGGAGTGCTCGTGAGATGGTGCGAGCCTGATCCGTTTCTGCCGCAGAGTCTGCTCAGTCGCAGGCAACGATCGTGGCAATGGATTTGGAGCGCGATCGCCAAGGGTTCTTCCGTATCGCTCGCCGCTTGGATCGGCTCGTTGCCACTCATTCTGCCCTACTTTTACCTGGTCACTCCGGTGTCGCTGCTTGCGAATCTCGTGGTCGTTCCGATCGCGTTCTTTGTTCTGGCTGTGGGACTCATGTCACTGCTGGTGATTTCCTTCGCGCCTTGGCTCGCGGTTATTTTCAACAACGCGAACTGGAGCCTGGCCGCGGCGATTCTGTGGGCCGTTGGGCTTTTTGCTCGCGCTCCGGGCGGTCATTTCTACCTCGCGCTTCCGCATTGGCCGACAGGAGCACTGGCTGAGATTACTGTGCTTGACGCCGGGACTGGCGCGGCCGTGCACTTGCGCACAGGCCGAAGCGACTGGCTTTTTGATGCGGGACCTGCGCGCGATTTCAAACGTGTCGTGCGACCGTATCTTCGCTCGCGCGGCATCAATGGACTTGACGGGATCGTCCTCTCACACGGCGATGCGGCGCACATCGGCGCGACCGTCGCAATGATGCGCGCGTTTCATCCCCTCGCGCTGCTCGACACCGCAGCGCCTGATCGGTCCCGCGTGCACAAGGAACTCATCGCGCACCTCGCAGAGATGCATTTCGCGCGGAGGTTCTGCGGCGCAGGCGATCACTGGAAGATCGGCAAAGATGTGGTGGCTCGCGTGCTGTTCCCGCCCGCTGAGTATCAAGCCTCAAACGCCGACGACCAGGCGCTGGTCGTGCAACTGACGATTGCTGGACGCTGGCGCGTGCTGTTGTTGTCCGACAGCGGCGAAGCGACGGAGCGCCTTCTCCTCGCAGGCGACGCAGACCTTCGCAGTGACATTCTGATCAAAGGCCAGCATCACTCCGGCGTCTCGGGTTCGTTGGAATTGCTGGAGCGCGCTCAACCGGCCGCCATTGTCGCTTCATCGGTGGCGTTCCCCCAGAACGAGAGCGTGAAACACGAATGGGAAGAGGTCGTCAGCGCTCGCCAGATCAAACTCTTCCGCCAGGATAGAACCGGCGCCGTGACGCTCCGTTTCTTTCAGGATCATTGGGAGGTCAAGCCGTTTCTCCAGCCGGAAACGTTTCGCAATCCGGCGAAGTGAAGCTAGGTAGCGCACGCTTTAAGCGTGCGCTCCCCGATCTCTCGCGACATCTAGCCTGGCGGCGACACGCGAGAGAATCAGCGATTCGGTCCGGCTTTCCGAAGCTCGAGCCAGTAAATCGATGCACCGCTTGCAAGGAATCGTTTTTCGAACGTCGTCTTCGGCAGATCAGGTTCTTCGTCTTCCAAATTTGCGCTTAGTTGGGGCGCTTCGCGCAAACTTTTCTGGATGGCAACGAAGTAATCCATCTGATCGGTTTTTATCCGAACGAGGCCATCGGGTTTCAGCGCGCGGGCGATCGCCCGCAGGAAATCCGCGGTCACAATGCGCCGGCTGTGATGACGCCGCTTCGGCCAGGGATCGGGAAACAGGAGGTAAAACGCATCAATCGATCTGCGCGGCAGCAGATGCACCGCATGCGAAATCTCCAATTGCAACACGCGCGCGTTGCTTAGCTGACGATCACCGATTCTGCGGCAGGCGGTCCGGACGCGGCCGGGCATTTTTTCGACGCCGAGAAAATCGCGCTCCGGATGCGCTGCGGCGAGAGCGGTGAGAAAGCTTCCATCGCCGCAGCCGAGGTCGAACTCGAGCGGAGCGGTTCTGTTGAACGCTTTTTCGAGTTCCAGCGGCGCGACCAGGCTCGCGGGTTTGAACTCCGCGTCTGGAAAGGTTCTCAAATTCCTCCTCATCAGCGCAGGCACCGTTCAATCAATGGAAAATGAGGCAACGAATTGAAACGGCGGGTCGAATAATCTCTTGCGGAATATTCCCGGCACGCACATCTCCAATCCACATATGTCCAGATTTTCACTTCTCGCTTTCGCCCTTCTTGCCCTGACGGTTCCGTTCGCTTCCGCGCAGGAACCCGCGTCGCCTGCCAAAACCGTGATCTTCGCGGGTGGATGTTTTTGGTGCATGCAGCCGCCGTTCGATCATGCCAAAGGTGTCGTGAAAACGGTGGTCGGTTACACCGGCGGGAAAGAAACTGATGCGAACTACAGCGCTGTTTCCGGCCATAAGACGCAGCATCGCGAAGCCATCCAGGTCACGTACGATCCGGCGCAAATTTCGTACGATCAGCTGCTCGATATTTTCTGGCGGAACATCAATCCGACGCAGGGAAACGGACAGTTCGCGGATCTCGGCTTAAGTTATCAGGCGGCAATTTATTACGGCAACGACGAGGAGAAGAAAGCCGCGGAAGCGTCGAAGGAAACGCTCGGCAAATCCGGCAAATTCCAAAAGCCAATCGCAACCGAAATCCTGGCCGCGATGTCCTTCTATCCGGCGGAAGATTATCACCAGAAGTACTACCTCAAGAACACGGCCGCTTACGAGGCGTATCACGTCGGCTCAGGTCGGGTCGGTTTTCTGCAAAAGATCTGGGGGAAGGAAGCGAAACCGTAGGCACGCGCGATCAGTGGTCGCCTCCCTTAAAAAAAGGAATGAGAAACATCTGGTCATGGCTGCGCTACGCTGTTAAGCAGCTTCCGCTATGAACAGAAACATCTTCTACATCATCGGAGTCATCGTCGTTATCGTCATTGTGCTAAAGCTGCTTGGCCTGTGGTAAGCTGTCGAATCGCACGCGCCAAATGGCGCCCAATCTAAAAACTGCGATGGCCGGGCGTGTAGTCTCGTCGGGCGCAAGCACCGTCGTCTCTGCACGGCCAGATCTTTCACGCGGCCGAAACCTTGCCGCTCGGTCATTCCCGCGCGGCTCCGGATGCCGGGCGCGCGGGTTTACCCTGATATCCGAATTTAAGCTGTATGGCTCACAGTACGTCCGGCGATCCCCCTAACGAGTACCCGGACATTGTCGGAACTAAGCCGACTAATCCGCTGGCAGCTTCATTTCGCCCCTACATCCCGGCATCAACGCGCATGCGGGAGCTGACTCTCCGCACCCTGATTATCGGGGCGTTGCTCGGGATGATTTTCGGCGCTTCATCGCTCTACCTTGTCCTGAAAGTCGGATTGACGGTGAGCGCCTCCATTCCGGTTGCGGTGATTTCAATCACGCTCTTCCGGCTGTTTTCGAAGATGGGAATGCGAGACGCAACCATCCTGGAAAACAACATCGTGCAGACGGCCGGTTCGGCTGGCGAATCGATTGCCTTCGGCCTGGGGGTGACCATGCCGGCGATCATGATCCTTGGGTTCGATCTGGAGATCACGCGCGTCATGCTGGTGGCGACGCTCGGCGGGCTGCTGGGAATCCTGATGATGATTCCGCTGCGGCGGGCATTGATTGTCGATCAGCACGGTATTCTCAAATATCCGGAGGGCACGGCTTGCGCGGAGGTCTTAAAAGCGGCCGCGGCACCGGCAGAAGAACGGAAGGAGACGGACGCCGCGGACGAAAAGACGGCGAGCGGCGGGAAAATCATCTTCGCCGGGTTCGGCATCGGTTTCCTTTATCAAGCCGCGATGGGCGCGTTCAAAACGTGGAAGAGTGATCCGGAGAAAATCTTCGGCGCTCCCTTAAAAGCGGGCTCGATTTCAGCCACGATCGAGCCGGCACTCCTCGGTGTTGGCTACATCATCGGGCCGCGGATCGCCTCGATCATGTGCGCCGGTGGCGTGCTCGCCTATCTCGTTCTGGTTCCGGCAATCAAATTTTTCGGCGACAGGGTGGTTGGAATTGTGCCGCCGGGAACGATGCCGATCAGTGAGATGGGCCCGAACGACATTCGCGGCGCCTACGTCTTGTATATCGGCGCGGGGGCGGTCGCGGCCGGCGGCATCATCAGCTTATTCCGCTCGTTGCCAACCATTTTGCATGGCTTGAAAGGCGGACTGCGCGATTTGCGCGGCAGCCATGGAGCCGGCGAACGCGCACCGCGAACCGATCAGGATCTCTCCATGAAAATCGTGATCTGCGGATGTCTCGCGATTATCGCCGTCATCATGGCCGTCCCGCAACTGCACTTGCAATGGAACATCTTCGGTGCATTCCTGATCGTGGCTTTCGGTTTTCTTTTTGTCACCGTCTCCTCCCGCCTGACGGGAGAGATCGGCTCGACCTCGAACCCGATTTCCGGCATGACGGTGGCCACGCTTCTTCTCACCTGTCTGGTTTTTCTCCTCGTCGGCTGGACGGGACCGAGCTACTTCGTGACCGCGCTTTCGATCGGCGGAATCGTGTGCATCGCTTCTTCCAATGGCGGCACGACCTCGCAGGATTTAAAGACGGGATTTCTGGTCGGAGCCACGCCACGACATCAGCAGATCGCAATCCTGCTCGGCGCCTTTGCTTCCGCGCTGGTTCTCGGGCCGATTCTTTTGACGCTCAACAACGCGTCGACTGTCTACGTGCCGGCGACAACGTTCGAGCCGGTGAAAGAAGGAGCGATTGTCCCTGCCGCCTCCCTTTCGCCCTTTACGGAACCGGTGAAGCCTGCACCGGAAGATTTCCGGCTCTTCATCAATCAACCGGACGGGCCGCAGCCAATCATCGAGGGCCTCGATCCCGCCGAGTATCTCGTCAACAGCGCGGGACAGATCGCCTACAGGATTTCGCGCAACTTCCCCGCTGATCTTCGCGCCGACACCGCGCAGCTCGGTGGCAGCGAAAAACTGAGAGGGCCGCAATCCGTCGGCGACCAGAACAGCTATCGCGCCTGGTTTCGTCCCGATCCCTCCGGCGGGGCCGCGCAACGCTTTCTCGTCACTGACCAGGGCCAGGTCATGTATCTGGTTGATCCCGGCATCAACGGCACCCATCGGA
>JACCTI010000240.1 GCA_013812515.1 Chthoniobacterales bacterium | reverse complement strand
AGGTGCGCACGACCGGGTTGTCCGCCGCATCTTTGCCGATGGGTGCGGCCGCGTGCGGGAGATTAGGGATTTGCAGCAGCAAAATCTTCTGACGCTCCTCGCCCGCGACGGCGCGCTCGTTCAGCCTGGCAATTTCGTCGCCGATGCCGCGCACCTGCGCCTCAAGTTCGTCCGATGACTCGCCGCGACTGCGCTTCCCGCCAATATCCTTGCTGAGCCGTCTCCGGTTCGCGTTCAACTGTTGCAAAGCCGTCTCTGCCTTCCGTCGCTCCGCGTCGACACGCAAAACGTCGTCGATCTTCCCGGCGTCATCGCCTCCGCGCCTCGTGAGGCGCGCCTTCACGAAATCCGGCTGTTCACGAATGAGGCGGATGTCGAGCATGCTTCGAATTATCAGCAGCGCGAAGGAACTGCAAACGCTCCGAAGGGAGCACGGCCGTCCCGGCTGTGCGGCGGGCGGGCGTCTCGCCGGCCAACTTCGATCCGACAGGCCAGACGCCCGTCGTCCGCACAGGCTGGAAGCCCGTGCTCCGATCAAACTGCGTGACAACGCGCCACGGCATCTCATATTTCCGCCGTGGAACAGCTCAACCTTCTCGGGGTTGCACTCGGCCTCGCCGCTCTCGCGGGCATCAATCTCTACCTGACCGTGTTCGTTACCGGCCTGGCCGTAAACCAGCATTGGATCACGCTTTCGCCGCAATACCAATCTCTCGACGTGCTCGCCCATCCGGTGATCATCACCGTCGCCGGCGTGTTCTACTTTCTCGAGTTCTTCGCGGACAAGATCCCGTGGATCGATACGGCTTGGGACGCCGCGCATACGGTGATCCGGCCCATCGGCGGCGCGCTACTCGGGATTCAGGTGCTGGGCCATTCCAGCCCAACGTTCGACGTCGTCGTCCTGCTGCTCGCGGGCGGCACAAGTCTGGTCGCCCACACTGCCAAAGCTTCTTCGCGGCTGGTGGCGAACGCTTCCCCGGAACCATTTTCGAATATCGGTCTGAGCCTGGCGGAGGATGCCGCAGTCTTCGGCGGTCTGGCGCTCATCCATTACAATCCCGTGATCGCGCTCGGCGTCTGTGTCATCGCGCTTGCAGCCTTCCTCTACTTCGCGCCGAAGGTTTTCCGGGCCATGAAAGCGAGAATTTGGCTCATCTTCAAAAAGCTGAACGGACCTGCCGACTCCAGCATGCCCGTTTCACTTCCGCTGACGCTGCCTGCGAATCTCTCTGACGTCTTCAGCCGGCATAACGTTCTCACGGAGACGATCGCGTGGGCCGTTCCGTGTCTTAGCGGGCGCGGCCGCAAAATCCCGCCGAACCTTTTCGGTGCGCTTGTGGCCACGAATGAAGAGCCGCGCAAAATTATCTTCGTCGCGCGCAAAGGCCGCGGCTTGTCTCAGACGATCGACCTCGATGGGTCGATGGTCATGCGCGAACCGAAGTTTCTCTCCGATAACCTGGTCATTCTGCCGGCGGCGGGGAAAGGACCGAAATACCTGTTTCTCTTTCCGCGCTCGAGTGGGGCCATGGTCGAGGAAATATCGGAATACCTCCGGGCGCGTCTCGTGCCGACGCCTGCGGCCCCCGCGGAAGTCTTCGAGCCCGAGCCGGCGCTTTCCGCCTAACGAGAGCAGGCAACGCCGTGCTGGTTTCCTCCTCCAGCGCCGAGCGTTACCAGCAACTCCGCGAAAACGGGCGCGTCAGAGAACGGCCGCTCTTCGTCCAACCCCGGCAACCTTCCGAACTAGAACTACAGGCACGCTGGTTCGCGGGCGATTTCGGGAAGCGCTTTCGCTCGGTCTGCGGCAAAGAGATTGAAATTGTGCAGTTCGGGACGTGGAATCGCGAAGCCGGTCCGGACTTTTCCGACGCAGTCATCCGAGTGGATGACCGCGAGGTGACACGCGGTAGCGTTGAGTTTGATCTCACGGATAGGAGCTGGGAAGCGCATGGCCATGCGACCAACCCAGCCTTCGAAGACACGGTTCTGCACGTCTTCGTCCACGCGGGCGGGCAGACCTTCTTCTCGCGTACGAAGTCGCACCGGAACGTGCTGCAAATGCGCGTTGATCCCGCGGCGCTCCCGGATGCGTTTTCTTCGAACGTGCCGCTCGCACGGCCAGGTCGATGCCAGGCGCCGCTGAAGGACCTTCCGTCCGAACGCGTCCGAAGCGTCCTCGATGCGGCCGCAAGATTCCGGCTCCAGCGGAAAGCGGCGCGACTTCGCACAATGCTCGAAACGCACGGCCAGGACGAAGCGCTTTTTCAAGAGGTCGCCGCCGCACTTGGCTACAAGCAGAACAAGTTGCCTTTCACTTTGCTCGCGCAGCGACTGCCGCTTTCTGCGGTGCGGTCTCGGAAGAAAGATGAGGAAGCGCTCTTCTTCGGACTCGCTGGTTTTCTCCAGGCCGCCGACCTGTCGATTTACGAAAATCAGACCCGCGACTATGTGCGCGGACTGTGGGACTACTGGTGGCCGCAGCGCGACGAAATGGAGCGGCTGGTTCTCGCGCCAGAGCTCTGGCGATTGGGCGGAGCGCGACCGTTAAACCATCCGCAGCGTCGCCTCGCCGCGTTGGCACTTCTCGCGCGGAACTGGCCCGCGTTTCGTCACTCGTTAGACCCGCCCGACCCAGTCGCTGGAACGCGCAAATTCTTTGGCGGCTTGGAGCACCCCTTCTGGAACCTGCATTACACTCTCACCTCGGCGCCCGCTGCGAATACGATGGCCCTGATCGGCGACTCGCGCGTCGCAGAGATTCTCGCCAACGTCGTGTTACCTTTTCTTCTCGCGAAAGGCGAAGACGTTTGGTCGGCATACGAAAAATTGCCAGCCCGACTCTCAAACCGCCGGCTTGAGACAGGCGCTACCCGGCTTTTCGGCGGCGATCCCCGCCGCGCGGAATTCGTGAAGACGGTCGCGCATCAACAAGGGTTGCTCCAGATCTATGAAGATTTTTGCCTCCAGGACAACTCCGACTGCGCGCATTGTCCGTTCCCAGAGCAGATGCAGAAATGGACGTAAAGTCGGGTGGTGAGAAGAAGATGCTGCACGAAAGCTCCATTCCTGCTACAACGAGATGAATATGGCCCTCCGGCATTGCGAACTGGTTGAGCGAACACATAGGCGCGGAGGTGAATCCGCCGCGTTCACCCTGATCGAGCTCTTCGTCGTGATGGCGACCATCGGCATTTTGCTGGGCCTTGCCTTTCCCGCCTTTACCTCCGTTCAGAACTCCGCGAGGAAGACGCAGGCCAAGAACGATTTGGTGCAAATCGTGACGGCAGTGAATGCGTTCTATACGGAGTATGGAAGGTATCCGACCACTGCCACCTCTGACGCCGCGGCAGTAGTCGGCGGTGCCTCTTCGAATTTGAACGGTTCCTTGTTCAACGACCTGCGAGGAATTACCACAACGTTGGGGAATACTCGGCGAATTGTTTTCGTTTCGCCTCCCGATGCCAAGGACCAGGCCAACCCACGCAGCGGGATCAAGGCTTTGGACGGGCAGTTTTTCGATCCTTGGGGATCAGCTTATGCCGTCGACATGGATGCTGATTACGACAATCAAATCCCTAATCGCTACGACCCCAACACTGGCGCTGGAACGGCCAGCATCCGGCAAGGTGTGATCGCCTGGTCACTCGGAAATAATAAAACCGGCGGTACTGGAGCCAAGAGTTCAACCGCTGCCACCGACGACGTGATCTCCTGGCAATGATTTGAAGGCTTGCAATCGGCAATCGAAATTCGGAAATTCCTCCTCCCGCGGGTGTAGTTCAATGGTAGAACGGCAGCTTCCCAAGCTGCATACGAGGGTTCGATTCCCTTCACCCGCTGCTTCTGCCTAGTTGCGCCAGCTGACGCCAAACCACGTCCAAATCCATTGTAGCGAGCATCTTCCCCGCTTCCTTTCCCTTCACTTTCCGCGTCAGGTGGCGTCACTTCGCGCTCCGCTCCGCCTGAAATCTGTGCGCGTATTTGTGTATGCTCTACGAGTCGGGGCAGAGCCTTAATTGCTTCGTAGATCGGCAATTGCGATTCGTCTGTGTAGACTTGCGACGTGAGTTTGATGTCGCTATGCCGCAAAAGCTTCATCGCAAAGCGCTGGGCGATTCCATGTCTTTGCAGAAATGTC
>JACCTI010000260.1 GCA_013812515.1 Chthoniobacterales bacterium | reverse complement strand
ACGGTGCCAGCTACTTCGTGCCCGGGAGTCACAGGCAATTCAGCGATCGGTGAAGTCCCGGCCCGGTAATGTGCGTCGGAGTGGCAGATCCCGCACGCGGCGACGCGGACCAGAACGTCCGCCGGCCCAATCTTAGGCACCGTGGCTTCGACATCCTGCAAGGGGTGGCCGAGCTGCACCAGTCGCACACTTCGCATGATGGATCAGTCTAGCTGCACGGGGGTGTTTCGTGAGTTCCGCCGTGTTTCTAAATGAAGCGAGCGCATGTGGACGGCGATTTTGGAATTCACAAGCGCATCGCACGCACAGAAGCTCCGTCCATGAAACACTATGTCACGCTCGGCACGATTCTCGTCGCAATCGGCTCCCTCGCCACGAGCGAGGCGCAGGAAGCTGAGCAGGCGGCGAAGAAGAAGCAAAGGGCGACCTCGGGCGAGCTCTACGAGACGATCGCCGCACTCGATGCGCAGGTGTTCGGCGCTTTCAATGCGCGCGATGTGGACCGGCTGATGGGGTGGTTCACGCCGGACGTGGAGTTCTATGATGATGGCGGAGGCGATGGGCTGAGCGACTTCGCGGCGACGAAGAAGGATTTCGTGACGCTGTTCCACAATGTGCCGGACCTGCGCCGCGAGCTGTTGCCGGCAACGCTCGAGGTTTACCCATTGAAAGGCTACGGCGCCATCGCGGTGGGCGAACAGCGTTTCTGTCATGAGGAGAACGGGAAACAGGACTGCGGGACCACGAAGTTCTCGATGGTCTGGCGACAAACCGGCGAGACGTGGAAGCTGTCGCGCGTCTTGAGCTACGCGCATTGAATCCGCCGCGGCGTTTGTGGCATAATCGCGGCGAACTTCCACGACGATGAAAATTCCCGAGCGCAAACGACTCCGACGCGAGCGACTGCGGACCGCTCCTTTTTTGCCAGAGTGGAAGGAGATCATCACGCGTAATCTGTCGATCTTCCCGCGCCTGCCGACGAACGATCAGGCGGAACTGCTCGGGCATGTGCAGGTGTTTTTGGCGGAGAAGCGGTTCGAAGGTTGCGCGGGACTGGAGCTGACGGACGAGATCCGTGTCACGGTCGCGGCCCAAGCCTGCCTTCTCCTGCTGCATCGCGAGACCGATTATTACCCGCAACTGACCACGATCCTGGTTTATCCCTCCACTTACGTTGTGGAGGAGGATCGTTATGTCGGGGACAACATTTGGGAGCAGGGTCCGGACAACCGGTTAGGTCACACTGCGCGGCGCATGGGATCGCTCGTTCTGGCGTGGGACGGGGTGAAGCACGGCGCAGCTGATCCGGCCGATGGTCAGAACCTGGTGGTGCACGAGTTCGCGCATCAGCTGGACTTTGAAGAACCGAACAGCGATGGCGCGCCGGCCCTGGCCGCGCGCGCGGAATACCTGACGTGGGCGCGCGTGATGCGGCGCGAATTCGACGCGCTGCGCGAGGCGGAGGAGACGGGAACGGAAAGCGTGCTCGATACCTATGGCGCCGCGAATCCGGCGGAATTTTTTGCGGTGGCGACAGAGGCGTTCTTCGAGCGGCCCCGCTCGCTGCGCGCGAAGAACCGGCAGCTCTACGATCAGCTCGCGGCTTTTTTTCGCCAGGACCCCATCGCATACTCGGCCGAAGAAAAAAAGCCCGGCCGGTAAGCGGCTAGGCGGCGCTGAAGCCGCGATACCGGGACGTCACCGACTGACTGACTACACGTGCTGATCGATCAGAACCGGATTGCCGTCGGGATCGGTCAGCATCACGCTCGCGGGGCCGGTGTTGCTTTCGTCGGCCTCCATCGCGAGTTCGAGGCCCTGCGATTTGAGCCGGCGCTGGTGCTCGCGGATATCCGTGAACTTGTCGCCGACAGCCTCCGCCTGGTAAATCCCACCCGGGATTGAAGGTCAGGACGTTGCGCTCGAACATGCCCTGGAAGAGCCCGATCGTGACCGTGCCGTTGCGGAGGATGAGCCAGTTCTGCGATGGATCGCCGCCTGCTTGTTCGAATCCAAGCTTTTCGTAGAAGACCTGGGATGCCTGCAGGTCTTTCACGGCTAGGCTGACCGAGAAAGCACCGAGTGTCGTGGGTTGTTTTGTCATTGCCGGCGAGACTACCGATGCCTGCAGGTCTTTCACGGCCAGATTGACCGAGAAGGCGCCGAGTGTCGTCGGTTGTTTTGTCATGAACGACGAGGCTATGCTGCGAGCGACGTGCCCAACTTGCCAAATCTTGCGAACTTCGACTGCGTCGAGCGCGTCGATGGGGCTGTGGATTACATCACCGCGGCGTGTCGGTGCTGACGATCTTCGTCGAGTGTAGGAGCGCGGCGCGCCATCGGCCGTCAATGCGGCGCAGGACTGCGCTCTCGAGCCATTTGCGGTGACGCTTCGTTTTGTCGTCGTCGAGGTCGGACTCGAGGAAGTAGACCGTGTATGCGATATCACCGCGCACTGTTACCGACTTGAAGTCGAAGCGATCCTTGCGCTGAAAACCGGGGCCGCGGTTCTTCGTCAGCATTGCCACGTCGCCCTCCAGGTCTACTAGTTCGCCGTGCTCGAGCAGCACGTAATCGTCGGCCAGAAAGGTGCGGTAATGCGCCTCGTCCTTCCCGTCCGCGTACGCTGCATACCAGTCGACAATCATCTTCTTTACCGCTTCCTCATCAGAGGCGGCGAAGCCATGCGGGGTGAAGCTCGTGACGGCCGCAAGTAGAGTCAGGCAGAGAACAGTCATCTGTTTCATATCAATTCCATACGCCTCGGCGAACGGTGTTCGCGAGCCATTTTCTTCTCCTTCGCGAGGCTCCTGCGGGCGAGCGACAGGACTGTCGTGTTGAAGTGACACGAGCCGACCGCTACAATCTATTCATCAGCGAGACATTTCAATCGCACGCCGATGCAGCGGCTGGCGCCGGTCATCGCGGCAACTTTGGCTTCTAATCTGGTTTGTCCCTGTCATCCGATCGAGGCTAGCGATTGAAAGGCAGAAGGCGAGTCAACTTGCAAATCGATCAGATACCGAGCGGAACCCCCGCGCAATCAGCGTTCGCCGCAGGCAAAGAAGAACGAAGACTAGCTACACATGCTGGTCGACGATGTGATCAGAGTGCCCGACTTGCCAAATCTTGCGAAGTTCGACTACTTCGCTCGCGTCAATCGGGCTGTGGACGTTT
>JACCTI010000239.1 GCA_013812515.1 Chthoniobacterales bacterium | reverse complement strand
GCGCCGGGAGCGAACGAAGGGTCGCTTGATGCTCGTCATTCCTGTCGTGGAAGGTGCGAAATACCGGGTCGGTCGTATCGGGGTTACAGGGACCAAGATTACAACGCCCGAAAAGGTCCGCGCGTTGATGAAGTTGAAGGAAGGCGATGTCTACTCGCCTAAAGTCATCCGCGATGATGCGAAGAAGATTGCGGATGCTTACGGCAGCGGCGGCTATGTTGATCTTGTCGTCCAACCGCAAGGGAATCCCAGCGGTCCGAATCAGATCGACGTTACCTTCACGATTCAGGAAGGCGAACGCTCGTTTGTGCAGCGGATCAACGTGATCGGCAATACCCGGACGAAAGACAAAGTCATTCGCCGCGAGGTCCTGATCGCGCCGGGCGATGTGTATAGCACGACCCGCGTCGAAACGAGCAAGAAGCGACTGGACAATCTCGGGTACTTCGAGCGCGTCGAGACTTACCCGGAGGACACCAGTGTTCCCGGCCGGAAGGACCTGGTGGTGCAGGTCCAAGAGAAGCGTACCGGCTCGCTCAACTTTGGCGCGGGATTTAGCACGATCGACAACATCGTTGGATTCGTCGAACTGACGCAGGGCAACTTCGACCTGACGAACTGGCCGAACTTCACGGGTGGCGGCCAAAAGTTCCGGATGCGAATTCAATACGGGACGCAGCGAAAAGACATCGTCATTGCCCTGACAGAGCCTTACTTCCTCGATCGTCGTTTATCACTTGGCGGTGAAGCTTACTACCGCGAAGCTAATTTTCTTAGCTCGATTTACGATCAACGGAATTACGGCTTCTCGATTGTGGCGCGCAGGGCAATCGGCCGATTTATGTCCGCCAGCCTCGAGTATCGACTCGAAAATATTGAAATCTACAATGTGCAGAAAGGCTCCTCGGGAGCGATCGATCTGGAAGAGGGATCCCGCACCAAGAGTCAGGTCACAACGAGCGTGGTCTTTGACACGCGCGATAACCCCTTTCTCACGCATACTGGACAGCGGGTTCTCTTCACACCGTACATTGCCGGCGGGTTCCTCGGCGGCGATACGCAGATCTATGGGTTCGATCTGCAAGCCTCCCAGTATTTCCATCTTCCTTACGACATGATCCTTTTGCTCAACGGCGAAATCGCGGCCGTTGATAATTGGGGCAGCGGCGATCGTGTTCCGATCTTCGAGCGCCTCTTTCTTGGCGGCACAAACGATCTGCGCGGCTTCAGCTTCCGTGATGTCGGGCCGAAGGATCAGAATGGTGAGCCGCTCGGCGGCAAGACGCTCGCCCGTGCCACGGTTGAGCTTACTTTTCCCATCATCGAGAAGGTTCGCGGCGCCATTTTCACGGATATTGGTTTCGTTGATCCAAACGCTTTTGATCCAGGTGGTCGCCCCGCTTCAGATGTGGGTTTGGGGCTCCGACTCGACCTGCCAATCGGCCCGCTGCGACTCGATTACGGCTATCCAATTCAAACTGGCGGGAACAACCGTCGCAGTGGCAAATTTAACTTCAACGTCGGATATCAGTTTTGAACAAACCGCCTTTCCTGTAGTCTATAGCCTCTCCCATTTACCGGTCTGCATCTCCCTATGAAAAAGCTCTTCGCCCTTGCCTTGCTCGCCTCCATCGCCTGTCCCGTCGCCTCTTTTGCGCAGGGCTCCATGAAAGTCGGTACGGTCGACATGAACCGCGCCTTTAAGGAATACAGCAAGACGAAAGACGCCGAAACGAAGATCAATGAGGCGAAGAATGCCGCCAAAAAGGAATTCGACGATCGGATGGAATCGTATAAAAAGGCGCTCGAAGAGATCAATAAACTGAACCAGCAACTCGAAGCTCCCGCGCTGAGTGCCGATGCGAAAAGCGCGAAGGCTAAAGAGCGCGACGAGAAAATCGCCTCTTACAAAAACATGGAGCGAGAAATCACTGAGTTTCGCCAGACGCGCGAACGCCAGCTTCAGGAGCAGGCGCTTCGGATGCGCGAGGGAATCGTGAAAGAGATTACCGAAGTCGTGCTGGACAAGGTGAAGACAGGCAATCTCGATCTCGTGTTTGACAAGTCGGGTATGAGCTTGAATGGCGTGCCGCTCCTGATGTATTCGCGCGAGACGGTGGAGTTCACGAATGATATTGTCGCCGCACTCAACAAGCCGGGCCGCGCGACGGCTTCGGATGCGGCAAGCTCGCCCGCGGCCGCGGCCAGCGCCACAGCGAGCCCCACCCCTGCCAGCACGACGAAGCCGACGAAGCCTTAAGCTCTCCTTTACATTTCAGAGAGGAACACACGCGGAGAACCCGCGTGTGTTTTTTTGTCTGCATTCCGTTGTAATGTCAGTTAGCTGCGCACGCCCTTCTGTCCTGATCGAGGCACTCTGCCAGACTCTCATGTTTCCCCTCTGCCAGAACCGGTGTGGCGTTCTCTACGCCTGCGTCGCTCTGTTTGCATTCGCCTCAGCTACCCGTGCGGCGGAATGGGAGAACAGCGTGAGCACTTTCATTCCCGGACCTTTTCCTGAACCAAAGCCAATCCGTCTGCAGTACGGCTTCGGTTGGAACGGCCTCACCGCTGCCAGGGCCGATCTGCGCCTGGCGAAAACCCCCGACGAACGTTTTCAGCTGGAAGGCATGGCGCGCACCATGGGAATGGCGAAGGCCCTCTGGAATTTCGAAGGAAGGCACGTCAGCATTTGCGACGCACGGACCCTGCGGCCGATCGAGGTTCGTGAAACCGAAAACGTCCGCTCCAAACGATCGGACACCACACTGACCTACACTCCCGAAGGGGTCGTTAGCCGGCAGGAAGAACAGAAAGACTCCGTCGTGAAGTCGAAGACGCGGGAGTTCAAGTTCCCGAACCTTCTTAGCCTGACCTCAGCGCTGCTTTACGTGCACTCCCGGCCATTACCGGCCAGCGCAGTTGAGCACTTCGTGGTCTATCCTTCGACTTCGGCATATTTTTGCACGGTCACAGTTGCCGGGCGGGAGCACATAACCGTCCCAACCGGAAACTACGAAGCGATTCGTTTGGATGTGCAGCTGAATAAAGTCGGAAAAAAGCGCGAACTATTGCCGCACAAAAAGTTCAAGAAGGCGACGGTCTGGCTCTCGGACGATCCCAACCGGTTCGTTCTCCGTGTCGAAGCGCAGATCTTCATAGGGACGGTGTTTGCGGAATTGCAGTCCGTGCAATTCGACGACGCAAAGCCTTAGCGCGACGCTGCGCTCACGCCTCTTAACGCGGGACGTAAATGCGTTCGCCGCTCGGGAGTCGATATGAAGGGCGGGCTCCCAGCAGACGCCGCGTCGGGGCGGTCAGGCCTGGCGCTTGCTGATTTGGCAGCAAACCAAGGGCAGCCAGTGTTTCCATATCGAAACGGCCGCTCGGCTCGATGCCAAAGCGCGATTGATAGGCGCGCAGCGCGAATTCCGTGCCCGAGCCAAACACGCCATCAATGCCGCTGCGGTAGTAACCGCGTCGGGCGAGCAAGCTTTGCGTCCCGATAATTACACGCCGCTGTACATCCGGAGGTGCGGTATCGTATGGAGTGCCATGAAACAGTGCTCGATCACCCAAGGCGGGGACAGCCGGCGAGTAAGCCTGCGGCGGTTGCGGTCCGAAGCTGTCGTCAGTGGGTTGCGCCGGCCGTTGCACCGCTGGGGCGTCGTCACGTAAATCGGAGATGTCTGGCGGTGTCGGTGCGGGACGCGCCCCTCCCGGTGCCGGCCTTGGGTTTGCCGGTCTGGTGGTCGCCGCTCCTTTGATCCCTAACGACTTCTGCGTTTCCGCATTTAGCTCGCCCGTGATCTGCAGACCATTGCGGATCTGGTAACGCCGGATCGCCGCGGCCGTGTCTGCATCCTTCCGGCCAGTAATCTCGCCGTAATAAAAACCCTGACTTTTGAGCGTCTCTTGGACCGAAGCAATCGTCGCGTCCGCCTGGGCCGCAGGAGCTGCGAGCAAACAAATGACGGCGAAGAATACGGCGACTTTCATGTGAATCGGTTCCGTTTTGGACGCTGCCGTCACGGCTCTATTCAGGTTTCACCGCCCCATGAGCAAGCGGGCCGAGTTGCTCCTCGCGACTTCCCCAGACGCACAAAATTTCCCATCGCAAAGATCCAGCTGTTCGTGATGACTTCTTGTTGGGGGTCTCGTGAACTCGCCTAACGAGTCGTTAACGACCGTATTTCTTCGCCGGTGAGCGATCGATATCGAATCGCCGTTTTCGCGTCGCGGTCAAGAATGGCAGCCTCGATCCCGCCGGCAATTTTGTCCCGCTCGCTTGCGATCGCTTCTTTCGCCGGCAACTCGCGCGCGCCGTCTTCGGCCAGCGCCATGTTTCCGACGGTCCAGGCATCAAGCGCCGTCTTGAGAGCATCACGCAAGGTCGCGGCGGACTTATGTTCCCTTTTCAGGAAGGATTCCATCAGCTCGGTAGAAGCGCGCGTGCCGCTAAGCGCGCCAAAGTTCTTCTGTGTTTCGGCAAGCGACGCCCCGTTCGTGGCGATCGCGCCGTCATATTCAAGTCGGAGGAACAGATCGTTCTCCGGCGTATCGCCAATTTCAGCGAAGAGCATCCGGGCCAGATACGGAGCACCATAAATCTGCTCGAAGGCTGCCTTTAAGACCGGACTTAACGAATAGTAGGCGAGCCGTCGCAAGGACACGTCCGCGGCCGAGCGCGTGAAACCTTCTGTGCTCGCCAGCTCGATCACCGCCATGCGCAGCCGTTCGATGTCGCCCGGATGTCCGATCGCGCCCATCGCAATGCGATCGTAGATCTCGAAAAGTTTCTGCCTCGTTCGACCGAGTGTGATGAATACGATGCCTTGCGAATAACCAACCGCAGCGATTGGGCTGCCGTGCGCGAGCTGTGTCTCGATGTATTCGCGACGATTGGCGACCGCCTCGACCCAGCGATATGGCTCTTCGATCATGCCACGCCTTTTTTGAACAACGCCGCGATCTGCTTATCAAGCAGGGTCGCGATACCATCGCGCGAAACAATCTTGATTATCGGGAAGATTTTAGCGTTCCGATCCACCGCGCCCGTGGCCGTGTCGGATTCGGCGGCGGTATCGAGGGCGCGCAACGCCACCGTCACGGCATCGTCTTCGTCAAGCTTCAAGAGCGGCTTCTTCCCCCAGTTGTTCTCATAGTAGAGAACGCCCCGCACCGCGGGCGAACCGGAGCCAGTGGCCGCGTAATCCGTCACCTCGAAGTTCGCTCCCATCGCATCGTAGAAATAAAGACGCGCCGCGGGATCGGCTCCGGCGTCGTAGGTCGCGAAGATCGGCACGACAACGCCGACGCCCTGCATGACGAAACCGAAGTTGTCGCGCAGGAGTTTCGATAACGCGCGGACCTTCCCATCCACGCTCATATCCTGCAGTTGCGTCCGCCGGAAGAATTGAAATGAATGCTCGAGCACGCGTGCCATTTCCCACGCCGTTGCCGGCACACCGGCGATTGCCATGATGGAGTGCCGATCGATCTCCAGAACCTTGTCCGCGCGATCGTAGACCACTGTATTCCCGGAGGTCGCACGCCGATCTCCGGCGACCAGCACACCGCCCTGGAACTTGAAGGCGAGAATCGTGGTGGCCTGCGTCTGTGGGATTGCACTCGTTCGGCCGACGGCCGGTCCGCTCTGCGGCACTTGCGCGAGAAGCCCTTTGCGCCGCAGCAACGCTGCGAAATCATCAACGCCGCCGCCAAAACCCTGGTCGAGCGCCGCTCTCGGCGAATCCATCACTGCCCTGTTCGCTGCCGGTAACGCTTCGACTGGTTCGGATCGACCTTGCGCATTTTTCTCAGCAAATCCTGCGTGTCCGGCCGCGAGATATCAGGCGCTTTCGGACCATCTCCCTCCTCGCCCTGCTTCGGTCCCCACGGTGTGGTCGGCGGCTTTTGGATGCGCTCGGGCATGGGAAAAAGCTAGGAACGAATCCGGCAAAACGCAAGCTGACAGGACGCCGCGTCCAATGCTCGGCAAGCTTGCTCCGGCCCGGCCTTGATGCCAAGCTTGCGCGCAATGAAGGTCTCGTTCGCTCACTTCTGCATTCTCCTCGCTGCTGTCGCTGTTTCCATTCCGGCTTTCGGCCAAACTCCCGCGCCGAGCGGAAGTGAGGCTGCTCAACTGGAGACGCTTACCACCAGGATTGAGGAGCAGAATACGAAAATTGACGCGCTCTCGCAGCAGATCCTTAAACTCGAGCAGCAGATCTCCAATATGCGTCCTGGAGTGATGATCGGCGAGAGCACACCGGCACCCGCGGCGAGCACGATTCCCGTCGCCGCTCCAGCCGGACCGGCACCAGCAGGGAACGCGCACGTCGTCGCAAAAGGCGAAACGCTCACCTCCATTGCCAAAGCACACAAAGTTGGGGTGCAGGATTTACAGAAGTTCAATCACATCGAGAACGACCGCGCCCTGCAAATCGGCCAGACAATTATGATTCCGTTTGCGCCCGGTTCCTCGCCTGCTCCTTCCGGCAGCCCCGCTTCGCCTAACGGATAATGGAATCGCCCGCGGATCATGAGTGGTTCCTGCGGAAGCACGAAGACGGCAGCATTTTTGGTCCACTCGCTTTCGCCCAGCTCGTACGCTGGGCTTCTTCCGCGCAGGTCGCGCCGCACGATTCTCTTTCGACCGATCAGACCACCTGGATGAAAGCTCCCATGCTGCCGGAGCTCGCGATGGATTGGATCGCGGAGGTGACGAGCGAGCGGCTCTATGGCCCGACAACGCTCGGCGCTATCCGCGAGTTTCTGCGCTTGGGCGAGATTGACGACGAGACCTTCGTGGTCAACACCTGCGACGGGACACGGAAGCAAATCCGCGAGATCGCGCCGCTCCTGCAGACAGAAACGAACGGAGAAGAAGAGCAGACATCGAATGAATTTCTCGCGGGGCCGGCCACCAGGGGAATGTCCATTGGGGTTGAGGACCGGATTCGCGAACTCGAGCAAGCGTTGCGCGAAGAACGGCGTGCCGTGGTCGAAGCGGAAGAGCGTTACCGCCGTCTCGAGGCGAAGTACAACCAGGTGCTCGACGCCGCCGCTGCCACGTCAACCTGACCAAGCGCCGGAAGCGGACGCAACGCCGCCGTCCTCGTCTGTAGCCGCCGCGTGTCAGGCGCTGGGCACAAGCGCCTCGACATCCTGGCCCGTTGCGGTCTCCAGAAAGCTTTGCTCCCAGAGCCGCGCGTACTTTCCGCCCAGCTCCAGCAACTCTCCGTGCGTGCCGCGTTCGATAATCCGACCGCGTTCCAGCACCAGGATCTGGTCTGCCCGCAAAATAGTCGAAAGGCGATGCGCGATCACAAAGCAGGTGCGGTGAGACATCAG
>JACCTI010000221.1 GCA_013812515.1 Chthoniobacterales bacterium | reverse complement strand
TCGTCCGCCGTTTTCGGGAACATCTCCGCACCTGCGGATTTCATCTCGAGGCGGAGCTGCATAAGCTGGCCAGAAAACGCGCGGCCACCAGAGCTCCTGCGATCTTGAATCTGCTCATCACAGGGTTCGACGGATCACATTGGCCACACTGGTTTTCGCTCCGAGCGGCTGTGCAGAGTACGAAGAACGCCACTGTCGTTCTCCATTATCCGACAGCCGATTTCTCCAGCGCGGACGCGTCTTGGATTGGCTCGTGGGAAGAGGCGCTCGGCGAAGCGATACCTGTTTCGACTAGCAGCACGAATGACGCAACCGACCTGCTCTTTGGCGCGGATGCGATGCGCGAACTGCAACGCTCCGCGCGCCGCTGCACATTTCTCGTTGGCCGCGATACGGCGCAAGAAGCGGAAGCGGTCGCGCTGCAGTGCCTGCGATTCGCCGCGGACGAAAAGGCCACTCGCGTCGGTATTATTTTTCCCCGGGGCGGAGCGTTGGCGCGGCTCGTCGCCGGCGCTCTCACACGTCTTGAGATTCCGCACAACGACGGCATCGCGCACTCCGCGCCGGGGCTGTTCGAATGCGCCGAGTGGCGCGCGTGGCTGCAGCTTCAGCAAGGCGCGCGGATCAATTCCCTGCTCCGCTTCCTGCGCGCATTTCCGGATCCCCAGCTCGTGCTCTCGGACATCAGCCTGCGCGAATTCGATCGGACCTTGCGCTCCGCCTATCGCGAAGTGTTGCTCGATGATCTCACGGTCCTGCGCCAGTTCTGCGCCCAGGAGATCGGCGGGAAAGGACCTTCCGCCGCCGAAGCGCTCGGGCGCGTCCAACTCCTGCCGGCACAAGCGACGCTCCCCGATTTCCTGGCTGCGACGCAGGCGGCGTTCGCCTCTTTGGAATGGAAGCAGCATTGGATGGAGCTGACGCGTCGTCTTAATGAATGGACCGCTCAATTCTCGGCCGAGTTCCCGCGCACGCTTTATCTTCGTTGGCTGCGCGAAATTGCATCGACGGCGACAACGGCGCGAGATCCGGCGGGCGATCATCCCTACGCGCCCATCCAGTTACTGACCGTGCCACAAGCGCACGGGCAGGAATGGTCGCATCTCATCTTCGCCGGTTGGAACGAAGGAGCATGGCCTCCCCCGGAGAGCGGCGAGTTCGCGCGGGACGATGAGATTGCCCTCTTCAACCGCGAGATCCTGGGCCTGAACCGCCGCGCCCGCCAGAAAGGCAGTCATGGGGAAGGACACATCAGCGTAGATGACGATCATGCGCTTTATCTCGGTCCTTCTGAACAGCGCGCCATCGCGCTGCGGCAGTTCGAAACACTCGCGAGCTCTGCGACGGAAGCGATCGCGCTCTCCGCGAGCCTCGTGCAGGAGGATGCACCGGAGCGCTTTTGGAATCCGAGCGAGCTTTTCACGCGGCTTTTCCAGCAGACGCATCAACGCCAACCGCTGACGCAAGCAGCTCTGAAAAGCTTGCAGATCGCCACGGCGAAATGGTTGCGCGATGCGGGTAGCCTAACGACTAAAAAGGAGCTGCCTTCCCTCACCGTGGAGCAGACGCGGGTCGCATATGATCATCGGCGTGATGCGGAGAAGCCGGCCGGCGAGTACGACTTCGCCTTTCGTTCGTCATCGCCCCATATCCCGATATTCAGCGTGACAGACATCGAGCGACTCGTGAAAGCGCCAGCGGTGATTTGGCTGAAAAAATATTTGGGCGTGGAAGCAGCGGATGAGAGCGGCAACCCATGGAGCGCCGCGACCGGGCAATGGGTGCACCACTGGCTTGGCAGTGTCAGTGGAGCGGAAGGCAACCAGACGTTTGTGCGTGTGCCGGGAGACGCCGAAATCGAAGAGCGCATCTGCCTCGCTGCGGATCAGAAGCTCCGGCAAGTGGAACGCCTTTGCAGAGCCGCGGGCAAACCACTGCCCGATTGGTGGAGCTCAGGTTGGCAGAACGCGCTCTGCCTTGCGCGCGTCCTCGGCTCGAAAATCGAGGCACTCGCGGAGTGGTCGTGGATGTCCTCGGAGTGGCGCATTGAACCGGACGAAGCAGGCGGAAGTCCAGAAGCCTCAACTCTCCTGCTGCGCGGCAGAGTCGACCTGCTCCTCGCACGCGGTGATGCCTATCCGGACTCAGTCAGAGCTCGAGATGTCTGGATTGTTGATTACAAAACCGGCTGGAATAAGCCGCTTGTGCCCTCGCGCGAAGATGCCGAAAAAAGGAAGCCGCGTCTCCACAATCAGCTCGTGCAAGGCGAAGCGTTACAGCTTGGGCTCTATGCGCTCGCCGCGCGACAACGGGGCGCGAATGAAGTGTTCATGAGTCTCGTCTCGCCGGCGGTCAAAACCGCCACGCCACAGTTATCGATCGGCGACATCGCGGCTCATGGAGAGGTTTTCGAGGAGCTCGCGCGCATGCAACGGAGCGGCGTCTTCGGCATGTATGGAATTCTGCGGCCCTCCTTCGGCTACGCCCCCGATTATCCCCTCGCGACGCTCGCCGTCGATCCCGACCTCCTTGATGCGAAATGGGAGCTCACGCACCCTGCACTCGTGCGCGAAGAAGAGGAGTGGGAGTTGTAATGCGACCGGGCGATGATGCGGAGCGGTGCCGGTTCGTCGAGGAACTGGAGCGGAATTTCTCCGTCGTTGCTGCTGCCGGCTCCGGGAAGACGCGCGCCATTACAGATCGCGTGCTGGAGATCGCACGTTGCTCAGGCAAGGCGGAGACGTTGCCGCGGCTCGTTGTCGTGACCTTCACCAACCGCGCGGCGGACGAAATGCAGCAGCGCGCGCGGCAGAAGATCCTCGATGAACACCTGCCGCTGGAAGTGCAAACCGCCTTTAACCGCGCCTTCTTTGGCACGATCCACGCCTTTTGCATGAAGCTTCTGACCAACCACGGGCATCACCTTGGCCTGCCTGCGCCATTGGAGTTGCTCGGCGAAGACGAAGAGCTCTGGCAGGAATTTGTGCAACAGCAGACGCATCTCGGTCATTCGTTAGGCGCCGCGAATCGCGCGGCCTTGTTCCGCCTCGCGCAGGCGCGCGACATCATGGAACTCGGGCGGCGCGCCGGCTCCGCTTTGTTAAGGTCGGGAGAAAGTGGACCATGTCCGGAGGTCGACTTCAGCTCGATCTACGCGGCGGCGGAAGCAAGATCGCGCGACAATATCTCCGCTTCAAAAGCGGAGCTGCGCCGCTGGGAGGGACAATACACGGCCGCGACACCGGAGTATCTGCGCTGGCCGGTTTGTTTCACGAGCGCTAACTCGCACTTCTCGCAAACCTGGCGGCAGGCTTTCAGTCCCTTGCGCCAGTGGGTGAATGACGCCGCGCTCTGTGTCGCGGCCGAAGTGCAGCGTGATTATCGCAATTTTCGGCTGGAGCGCGGAGTCGTGACCTATGCCGATCAAATCGCGTTGACCGACGAGTTGCTGCAGCATCCAATTGCGGCCCGCCGGCTTCGCGAAGAAAACTACTGCGTCATTCTGGATGAAGCGCAGGACACCGATCCCGGACAATTCTCCGTCCTCCTCGAAGTAACGCGTCCGCCCGAAACAAGCGGCCGCTGGATGGAGACGCGCGAAAACCCACCGCGGCCGGGCTCCTTCTGCATGGTGGGCGATTTCCAGCAATCGATCTACGGCAATCGCGCCGATCTAAAGTATTACCGCACGGTCCACGAATCTCTCGTTAGGGCAAGCGCGGCCGAAGAGCTGAACTTTTCCGTTACGTTCCGGCTCGATCAGAAGCAGGTCGATTTCGTGAACGCGATTTTCCGGGGCATTTTGAACAACACGGAGGGACAGGTTGCGTTCATCCAGTTGCAGCCGCGGCCGCAAGTGTTGCCGGGTCAGGTGGTGCAAATCTCGCTCGACGCCGGCCTCCTGCCG
>JACCTI010000182.1 GCA_013812515.1 Chthoniobacterales bacterium | reverse complement strand
AAAAGCAAGTAGACTCACAGGAACCAGACAGCCCGCTCCGATTGATGCGGCGGCACGGATTTCCGTGTCGCCGAGTCGGCGCATTCTTGCTGACTTTGTTTCCCTTGATTGCCATGGCAGAGACGCCAGTGCCGATTGACTCCGGAGTTGAGGGCGTAATCCTCGTGTCGCCGACCCGTCCCGGCCCAATCAGGATCGACGCGCCCAACGTGCCCGCTGCCGCACCAAACATCACCTTCGTCGTGCGGAAGGAAGAAACGATAGCGGCATCCTTCACAACGGATCCGGAAGGCCGCTTTCGGGTCGCGCTGGCGCCTGGTCACTACACGGTTTTGAGGGAGGATGCCGGCGCCGCGATTGGACATTGGCGTTTCGAAGTCGATGTCGTTGCGAACGAGGTGACGAAAGTACATTGGACCGGCGACAGCGGCATGCGGTGACACTAAACCGTTGTGCAAATCGGTCTCAGCGCGAAGCGCGCGGAAACGACGCGCGGCACGCCGCCAATTTATGAACATTCGTCGCGTTGCCCTGATCTTTCTCGCGGGCGTCATCGCGGCATCTTGCTCGGAGAAGTCAGATCTCGACCGAGATCAGAATTCACAGGCTGAGGAGGCAAAACCTGGCCAGGACGTCCCCGCAGTGAACGAGGAGCGCCCGAGTGAGTTTGAAGTCGAACGCTCCTCCACGTCGGAGGCGGAATCGGCGGAAGCAGAAGCGGGAAACGAGCTGGAACCGCCCGAAGAGGAGATTGGCGAGGATTGTGTCGCCTTTCTTCGTGCTACCGTCACAGTCGCCGCTAAACGCGCAAACGGTGATTGCCCGCAGTGCCCAGTCAGCACGGAGGCGACGGAGGTGCTGAAGTTTGGCGATCTCCGAGTGGACGGAGTCTCCCGTTCAGAATCCACCTGTGAGGTCTTCGTTACGATACTGGGAACCTTCAATCCGAGTACAGGTGAAGAGATCGCGGGCGGACTTATCGCTTGGATACCCCCGGAGCAAAGGGAGCGATACTTGCGCGGCGAAACACCGTCTGGCCAGCAGGTCTACAAAGTGAAGGTCATTTACAGACGCGACCCAAAGGGGTGGCGGGTAGTGGAATTCGACCGGCCTTAGAGAGTCCCCCGACGTTTTCCGCAAGGAGAATGGGAGGGAGATGGTGTCTCCGTTTACTCCTGCACAGAGGAAGGGGAGTTTGCACTGGTGGAGCCGACGGCAGGCGTGTCGGACACGCCATTCGATCTGTTGTCGAACAGCCTTGTCTTCGTCGAGGAGGGAACGGCGCGAAGTTGGCATTATTACGTTCATGGAGTACACGGCGTCCCAGCATTTATTTTCGTCTCGCGACGGGGTGAGCGAAGGACCCGTGTTCTTAAGACGGTAAGCCGGGCTCGCTTAAGTTGGCGTGCGACCTAGGTTTTCGTGGCAGACCCCGGGGTGGGAGTTCGAAGCCCGCTGGAGAGCTCGAGCCCGACAAGTTCATCCGCACTGACCACCTGCCGGCTGTGCAAAAAGGCGACCAGCTCCGCGGCGCCCATTACCTCGGCGCGGCCACGATTGCTGAGATCGTCCAGCGGGCCGGCGGACGCACGGCAATCGCGGGAACCAAAACGGTTTCGCTTCTGCACGACCGCAAGGTTTCACCCGCTCAGGCGCAACAATCCGTGACGCTCTTTTCCGGAGCGACTCTTCCGGGCACGGCGCTCGCCTCGATCGCAAGGGAGCTCGGTGTTTTCCCCGAGTCCGGTCGCCTGCCGGATGCAGCGCAGAATGATTGGACGACGCGGGCCCTGACGGGATCGCTCTGGAAAGAGGGCGTGCCGGAGTTTTCGCTGCTCTGGCTAAGCGAGCCGGATCGTTCGGAACACGCAGACGCTCCCGGATCGGAGACGGCGCTTGCGGCGGTGACATCGAGCGACAGGAACCTTGCGATGATTCTGCGCGTGCTCGAAAGCAAGGGCGTGCGCGAGCAAACCAATATCTTGGTCGCGTCGGATCACGGCTTCTCGACGGTCGGACGCGCGATCGACGTACGTGCGCTGCTGCGCGCGGCGGGATTCAAGGTGATCGTGGACGGCGAAGTCGCCACACAATCCGGCGATCTGCGTGTGGTGGGAAATGGTGGCACCGCGCTCTTCTACGTGGCCGAACATGACGGGGCCACGATTCGCGCGGCTGATCGAGTGGCTGCAACAAACAGACTTCGCCGGCGTGATTTTCTCGCGAGTTCCAGCGGATGGAACATTCCTTCTCTCCGACGCGCATTTACAGACAGAGAGTGCCGCCGACGTGGTGATGTCGTTTCGCTGGACCGATCAGCCTAACGAGTTTGGAACCCGCGGCGTGATCTCATGCATGGCGGCAGGGGAAGCGGTCAAAGGAACGCACGGCACGCTCAGTCGTTTTGACGTGCATAGCACCCTGATCGCGGCGGGGCCGGGCTTCCGCGCGGCCGCCACCGATGACCTCCCCACGAGCAATCTCGACGTCGCCCCAACGATCCTGCACATGCTCGGGCTTATGCCGCCGGAGCCGCTGGATGGCAGAGTTTTGACCGAAGCTCTTACCAGCAGCAGCGACGCGCAGCTGAAGACTGAGCGTAGCGCGATGGAAACAAGCCGCGCCTTGCCCGCCGGCGTCTGGCGCCAGCAGATTCTCCTCTCCAAGCTTGGCGCTCAGACCTATTACGATGAGGGGAATGGACGGCTTGGCGATTAGCGGAAGGGCTTTCGAGAAGTGATCAATCCCCGCGCTCCAAATGAATGGCCACCAAACGGGCCGCTGGCGGAGGTTGGCCGTTGCGGAGAGTCAAGCTTACGCTGAGCGCCATGGCTGATTTCCCTGGGTTATCGATTGCGAGTGCCAGCGAGTTGACCGTTCGCTACGGCACCCAATCCGTTCTCGATCGGGCTTCGCTTACGATCATTGAAGGCCAGCGTGTGGGTTTGGTCGGCCGCAACGGCTCAGGCAAATCGACATTCCTGCAAATCATCGCCGGAACCAGGCCGCCCGATTCCGGGGAGCTCACCTTGCGACGTGACCTGGTTGTCGGCTACATGCCGCAAGTCTTCGATCTGAATGACTCGCGCACTGTGCACGAAAACATCCTCTCGGGCGCAGAGCGAGTTCTTGATCGGATCGCCGAATACGAACGCGCGCCGCCCAAGAGTGCGCTCGCCGGCAGGTTGCTTGGCGAAATTGAGCATGCGGATGGCTGGGATCTCGAGCACCGCGTCCAGGCACTGATCGGCAACCTGCATGCCCCCGCCGCGGACCGCATCGTCGCCACCCTGTCGGGAGGCGAGAAACGGCGCGTCGCCTTGTGCCGCACGCTGCTTGCGCGCCCTGATTTTCTGTTGCTCGATGAGCCAACGAATCACCTCGATACAGAGAGCATCGAGTGGCTGGAAGAATTCCTCGCGCGGTATGCGGGCACCTGTTTGTTCGTGACTCACGACCGATATTTCCTTGATCGCGTAGCCACACGGATCGTGGAACTCTCGCGCGGGAAGTTTCACGGTTACGAGGGTAATTACACGGATTACCTGCTCGCGCGCGCGCAGCGCCAGGCGGTCGAGGAGATGCAGGAACGGAAGCGCCAGAAGTTTTTGAAACGTGAGTTGGAGTGGGTCCGGCGCGGTCCGCAAGCCCGCCGCACAAAGTCGGTCGACCGCATCGAGCGTTATTTCGAAACGGCGGCGCAGGAAGCGCCGGAGCCGGAACTCGACCCGGAACTGATTATCCCGCCTGGTCCGAAACTGGCGAATCGTGTGATCGAATTGCGCGAGGTCGCGGTGGACCTTGGCGGCCGTACTTTGTTCGAAGATCTCACATTGAATCTGGCGGCCGGCGAACGTCTCGGAATCGTCGGACGAAATGGTCTTGGAAAATCTTCGCTCCTGAAAGTGATGCTGGGCCAGCTCGCGCCTTCGCGCGGCGAGGTGGCAATCGGGTCTCGCACCGAGATCAATTACATCGATCAAAATCGCATGCAGTTGGACGACGAGAAGACGGTCTGGGAAGAGGTCAGCGATGGAAGTGAAGTCGTTAGGCTGGGCGAGGAGAGCGTCACATTGCGCGGCTATCTGCGGCGCTTCCTCTTCACGGAAGATCGGATCAATGCCAGGATCTCTCAGCTCAGCGGTGGTGAGCGGAGCCGCGTCCTGCTCGCGAAAATCCTGAAGCGCGGGGGCAACGTTCTGATGCTGGATGAGCCCACGAACGATCTCGATTTGGGCACGCTTCGGCTGCTGGAAGAAGCGCTCGTGGCGTTCCGCGGAACCGTCATCGCAGTGAGTCACGATCGGTATTTCCTGAACCGCGTCTGCACATCAATTCTCGCCTTTGAAGGCGATGGAGCAGTGCAATACTCGCCCGGCAATTACGATCGCTATCTCGAACGACGGGCGCCGCGCCGCTCGACCGAAAAGGCATTTCCGGAAGCTGGTGGCCGCGGAAAGCCAGTCGAGCGGGAGGTGCCCAAAGCACGCAAGCTGAAGTGGAAAGAGGCGCGCGAGCTCGAGTCGATGGAGGGGGCGATTCAAGCCGCGGAAAAGGAAGCGGCGCGGCTTGAGGAGCTATTCGCAGCGCCGGATTTCTACAAGCGGACGAAGGATGAATGGAGCGAGATTGAGGCGGCACTTGGCCATGCGCGCGCACGGGTCGCACATCTCTACGCTCGATGGGAAGAGCTGGAGAAGCTGCAAGCCGTGTCTGTCTAGAAGTGGCAATAGCGCTCGACTCGTACTCATGCATATCCATCGCCAGCTTGAGCGACCAGTTCCTGCGCTCTGGATGTTCGGCCGCCAACCGCTTCAGTTCCAAGCTGCGGAATGCATAGTAGTACACATCGTCGTTTGCCGTGTGGACTACCACTACCCAGTCAGCTTTCTCCTGGAGTATGCGGCCCAAAATGCTCTCGAGCGTGCGATCAGCCGCCACTTCCAGCACGGTGCCGCTCCGGTTCCAAATGTCACCGGGAACAGTTCCCCGAGACGCGACACATACTCCCTCACCTCGTTGCGGTATTTAGGGATTGTGTAGTGCGTGGCTGATCCAAGAACAAACGCGAGGGCAAGAGCTGCGCCGCTTGGAATGCCAAGAAAGAGGCTCACTACGCTTTCACTCTTGCATGCCGCCCGCAGCACAAGCCTTGTCGTACAAGGCACCGTTTCAATCCTCGACGCTTAGCTCAATAGCGGAGTGGCACGATAACAACCGTGCCAGGGCGCTGACCCGCCCGCACATCGCCTGCTCCATATTCTACAACGCGACCATCTCGGAACACGACGTTGTAATCAGCGCGATCATAACTCCAC
>JACCTI010000168.1 GCA_013812515.1 Chthoniobacterales bacterium | reverse complement strand
ACGGCACCCATCCGGCAAACGAGTTGGCGAGACGCGTGAACTGCTCGTGCAGGAGGTTCCGCAGCTCAAAGATCTTTGTGCGGCGCTGCCGTTGTCGAGAAAGGGCTGAGGCCGGCGTCGCGCGTTTCTTTCTGCAGCAGATCGCTTACGCCAGCCAAGGCCGCTCCCCAAACCGCGTGCGCAGCAATCATCAGCGCGTTACGTCGCGCCGGGTGATCCGCCGCGGTTTTTAAAACCCCCGTGCCAGGCAGCAGCCCGAGGTAACTCGCCGACCAGAGCAGCAAGCCGAAGCCGATGCCTTTGCACAGCGTCGGCACGGGGATCTTATCGGCGACGGCTCCGTAAAGCGCCCCCGCCGCGCCACCGTATCCGAAATGCGCGAGCAACGTCGCGGCGGCGCGCGCTTCTGAGTTCATCTTATGCGAAACGCCAACGCCGCGGGCCAGCTTCATCGTGATCTCGCGTGGGGGCAGCGCGTAGCGCTCGGATGCAGGCAAACGCCGATGCCACAGAATCATCGCCACTGTCATCGGCCCCGTCGCGACGACGCCACCGATCAGTCCGATGACTGCACCGAGCGCCGCACGTTCGGAGGTTTTGGTCATGCCGCGGGCTCGGAGATTCAGAACACCTAGCTTTTCCCTGCCATGCGCTCCTTGGCGCTCTTATCGGCAACCTTCGATTCCGCTTTGGGATCGTTCGCGTCCCGCGCCTCCACGACCAGACGGTTCGCATAAGCTGCGGGCTCAAATCGATTTCCCAAAACACGCGCGCGCACTTGCGCCCATTCTGCACCGTAGAAAAGGATCAGTGTGGAGTAGTAGAGCCAAAGGATCAGCACCATGAAAGACCCGGCGGCCCCGTAGCTGGTGGCGGTTGCACTGTGCCCCAGGTAAACGCCGAGCCCGATCTGTCCAACGTTGAACAGAATCGCGGTCACGAGCGCTCCGATCCAGACATCCCGCCAGCGAATGATGACGTCGGGTATATACTTGAAGATGCACGCAAAGAGGACCGTCGTGACGCCTACCGCCACGAGGAAATTTACTACGTGCAGCAGAACTTCCATGCTTGACGCGAGCGTTTTGAAATAACTTCCGAGAGCCGCCAGGCCCGTGCTGACAACGAGCGAGACCAGCAACAGAAATCCAAGAACGGCGACCACGCTCATCGAAAAAAGACGGGTCTTGATCACGTGCATGATCCCGAGTCCCGGCTTGGTCACGACGTTCCAAATGCGATTCAGCGACGCCTGCAGCTGGGCGAAGACGGCCGATGCACTTGTGAGCAGGATGATGAAGCCGATGATTCCCTGAATGATTCCGCTGCTCGGCTTACTCGCGTTGTCGACAATTCCTTTGATTGCCTCCGCGCCCGATTTCCCGAGCAATCCCTCCGCCTGTTGCACAAACATTTGCGCGGCCTGATCGCCGAGCGCCATGCCCGCGATCGTCAGCATTACGGTCACGAGGGGCGCGAGCGCGATCACCGTGTAGAGAGCGAGAGCCGCGGCCAGCGACATCGCGTCGTCGGCGAGGAATTCGGAGGCTGCTTCTTTCGAGATCTGGAAGAACCTCTTCATACTTTCCTGAAACGTCCGCTCGCCAGCCGTGGGATGCCTTCTGCCCGCACCTTTACCGGCCCTCGGCGGGTTTAGGGCTGGTAAAGGCTGGGATTTCCGGCAGATTCGAAGGATCGAGGTTAGCCTGTGGATCCAATATCTTCTCCTTCTGATTCCGTCGCCTCGAACAGCGTTCCCGTTTCGAATCTGAACGCCGAACGCGCTGATCTCCGGCCTGAGAATATTCAGGATGCGGTCATTCGATTGGCCGGCAATTCGCAGGATGGAATTCAAAGTGCCGGTGCGTTTCTCGCCCGCCTCGCCGGCCGCAGCGACCAGGACGTCATGACCTACATGACGATCCCATCGACCATTTCCGGCGGACCGTCGATCTTTCAGGTGCGCATCGGTTCGGGTGAAGTCCTCTCCGCAGGTGATGAAGCCGATTTCCTCGTCGCGTTTTATCAGCACAGCTATCAGGACCACATCAGCTTCCTGAAAGACGGCGGCGTGCTCCTGTATGATTCAGACAACGTCGAGCCGGATCTGGACGACCGACGCTTCCTGTATGTCGGCGTGCCGATCACCGGGCTGACGGTCGAAGCACTGGGGGGCACTGCGAAAGACAAAGGCAAAAACATTTTTGTTCTGGGTCTGATCGCCAAAATTTTCCACCTCGATGTCGAGAAACTCACGACGCTGATCAAAGAAAAATTTGCCGGCAAAGACGAGAGCATTGTTAACACCGCGATCATGGCGTTCACCGCGGGTTACGCGTATCCGCTCGGTAATTTGCTCGCGAAGCGCTATCAGTTCGAGCACATCCCGAAGGTGGGCGGCCGCGCCCAGATCACGATGGATGGCAACCAGGCGCTGGCCTACGGACTGCTCGCCGGCGGTGTGCGCTACGGCGCCGGATACCCGATTACGCCTTGGTCGTCCGTGATGGAAATCCTGCGACGGGAGCTGCCGAAATATGGCGGCTTGTTCGTGCAGTCCGAAGACGAGCTCGGAGCTGTCTCGACGGCACTCGGCTTCTCGTTAGGCGGATATCTTTCTGTTACTGGGAGCGCCGGCCCCGGCATTTCACTCAAGACAGAGGCGATCGGCTGGGCTTCGATGGCGGAGATGCCGCTCATCATCATCAATGTGCAACGCGGCGGCCCGAGCACCGGACTTCCGACCAATGTGGAGCAGAGCGATTTGCATCAGGCGATCTACGGCGGCCACGGCGATAGTCCGCGCGTCGTGCTTGCGGCCCAGACGGTGGAAGATTGTTTCTACATCGCGATCGAGGCGGCCAAGATTGCACGCAAATACAGCACGCCGGTTTTCATCCTGAGCGACACCTCGCTCGCGACCCGAATCGAAGCGTTCGACGAACCGAATCTCGCCGAGTTGATGCAGGAAGCGAAACCCGATCTGACGCCACGCGCGGCGAGTTTCAAACCCTACGACTTGGAGCGCATCACCCAGCATGTCGCCCCGGGAACGCGCTTATTCGATGGCAAATATCCGCTCGTCACTGGCCTCGAGCACGATGAGATGGGCCACCCGACTGGAAGTCCGAAGTTGCACATGGCAATGACGGCAAAGCGCCGCACAAAATTGCGAAAGCTCGCGGCAGAACTGCCGGTACCGAAAATCTACGGCGACGCAGAAGGCGACGTCCTCCTCGTCGGCTGGGGTTCAACCTATGGGCCGATCCACGACGCGGTGACGAAGGCCCGCCAAGGCGGCGAAAAGATGGCTGCCATTCATCTGCGCCACATCCATCCGCTACCGAACGGCCTCGATAAAATCTTTGGCAATTTCAAACGCATCGTGGTCGTCGAGATGAACGACGAGGGCATTTACGGTTTCGGCCAACTCGCGACCATCCTGCGCGCCCGCTATTGCGAGCCAAAGATCCAAAGCTTCACGAAAACCGACGGCCTCACCTTCCGCGTAAGAGAGATCCTCGAAGGTCTCGGCGGCGGCGGCGGCTCAACCAATGGCGCCCGCGCGAATGGTTCAACTGCTGTAGAGGCAGGCGTGTCGTCTGCAAATCGCTTTGCGGAGACGGGCGGCACACCCGCCCCTACAACGTCCGCCGAAACGAATCGCGCCCAAGCCGCTGTCTCAACGGCCGTCGACCGCGCACAAGACGTCACGCCGACCAAGCCCGGCACCGAAGCCATTCACGCGTCTTCCGGCAAAGTGGATCACTCCAAGCACCCGCCGAGCGAACGGGCCGAAGATGCTGCGATCGCAGTCAGCGGCTCAGGCGGGGAGGAGAACAAAAAATGAATCTGGAACCCAGGAAAGCAGGAACGGCTGCGAGTAGCGATCGAGGTCTTGCGGAGCGCACGCTCCCAGCGTGCTGGTTTCCGCCTCCTGCGGGAAACGAACTTTTGAATCGATGAGTATCGCCGAAATCAGGAACGCCATCGATTCATTGAATCCGCGCGATAAAGCGCTTCTTACCGCGGAACTGGTCGCCATGAACGCCGAACCGGAGTTAGGCCAACTGGAAAAAGCCTTGAGTCGGGGTGTTGATGACGTTGATGCGGGGCGCGTTCGCGAAGTGGAAGAAGTGAAAAATATGATCCGGGGATGGACTTCAAAGTCCCGATCACCGATAGCGCGATCGGCTTTTCCTGCGTTCGTGCCTTCCTGATTCAAACTCCCTTCTCCCCTTTCTGGCTTCCTGGCTTTCAAATTAATCCGTCTTTATGAACGACACCTTCGGCACCGAAACCGTCCCAGTCCCAGTCGACACCCGCAGCCTAGTAGATTTTCCGAGAGAAAAGCTCACCAAAAAAGCCATCACCGCCGATCACCCCACCTGGTGTCCCGGTTGCGGCGACTTCGCCGTCCTCGCCGCATATTACAAAGTCCTCGAGAAACGCCAGCTCGATCACGAAAAGATCGTCACCCTCGCTGGCATCGGCTGCTCCTCGCGCTTTCCGTATTTTGTCAATGGCTACGGCGCCCACTTCATCCATGGGCGCGCCGTCCCGCTCGCCAGCGGCGTCAGCCTGGCTCGGCCCGACCTGCACGTCTTCCTCTTCGGCGGCGATGGCGACGGCTTTAGCATCGGCGGCAACCATCTCGACCACGGCGCGCGCAAGAACATCAACATGACCTACGTCATCATGGATAACTTCGTCTATGGCCTGACGAAAAAGCAGACCTCGCCCACTTCGCCCATCGGCTT
>JACCTI010000167.1 GCA_013812515.1 Chthoniobacterales bacterium | reverse complement strand
CTGACTGAGATCGCGCGTGGGCCATCGATGCGGCTCATTTCGCCTCCGACGATTGCGACGCCGAATGCGCGCGCCGCTTTCGCGAGTCCACGATACATTTGCGTCGTCCAGTTCACCGGCGTCGTCGCCGGCGCGATCAATGTCACGAGTGCGAACTGCGGGAGCCCCGACATCGCAGCGAAGTCACTCAAAGGGCGAGCCATGGCTTTCCATCCGACGGCAGGAGGCGGGGCATCGGATGGGAAATGCACCCCCTCGACGAGACAGTCGGTTTTAAGCAGGAGCAATCGTCCGTCCGCGGGGAATCTCATGACGGCGCAGTCATCGCCCGCCCCTGCGATTACGTCGGGATTCGAAGGAAGCTGCGGCAGAATCTTCCGGAGCAGTCGATCCTCGCCCAGCTCCCGCAGGTTCATTGCTGGAAAAGATCGGGAAACGCGAGGGCGACCAGGGTCAAAGAATTGAAGAGCGCGTGCATGGTCATCGAGACAAGGATCGAGCCCGTCCATTCGTAGGCGACGGTGAAGCACGCGCCGAGGACGAAGAGCGGCGCGGCGGAAGGGATATGTGCGTGAACCGCGGCGAAAAGGAGTGAGTTCGAGAACAAGCCGACGAAGCGTCCCAGATATCGCTTCAGCACGCCGTAGATAAAGAACCGAAAGACGAATTCCTCGATGATGGGCGCGATCGCCACCGCGAGGACAATGATCAGGACGCGTTGCTTTAGCGTCTGCGAATCGTTAAACATTTCGAGGATGCCCTGCCGGCTGGACTCGCCCCCGAGCAGGCGCTGGGTGAGCAAGTCGGCTAGGAATATGAGCGGGTAGGCGGCAAAGAGGAGTACGCCGCCGGTGATGAATGTGCGACGGAACCCGAGCTTCGAAAAACCGGCGAGCAAGCTGACGTTCCGCCCACGGAAGGCGAGGAAAGCAAAGACGAAAAGGAACAGGCCTAACGAAACAAGACCGTTGGCGATGAGTTCATTGCTCCGCAGGACCACCTTGCCGGTGGAAAGAGATGAAGTCGCGGCATTGACAATAAAAAGGGTGGCGAGCGCCGAGGCCAGGATTGCATCCGGCAAGCCGAAAGTGCGCAACTCATCTTCCCCTTCCCGTAGAGGTGCGCGAGCCGCGATTTGCCTAACGAGCGAAAGGTAGATGTAGACGCTCCCGCCGAGAAAGAGCGCGTTAATTACAGCAGCGACTGCTGTAAGGAAGCCGTCCGGCATGACGCAACGACAAGCTAGGGAGCGTAGTAGCTCGGCAGGAAGTAGGCGCGACCGGATTCGAGTTGCGGCAGCAGTTGCTTGGGCAGGGTCAGCTCAAGTTTTGCCCGCGAGCTCTCACCCAGGGCGCGCAAGATCCGGCCGAGCGCAAAGGGTGGTCCGTATTTCACCACGGTCGCATCGAAAGCGTTCCCGAGCTCTTTTGCCTTCTTGAACGCGTCTTCCATTTGCCCGAGGCCGTCGATCAGCTTGTGGTCGTGCGCGTCGCGCCCGGAGAGGATGCGGCCATCGGCAATCGTGTTGCGGAGAGCATCCGCCGGGAGGCTGCGCTCTTTCGCGACGATGCCGAGGAATTTCTCATACGTGCCCATCACGAAACTCTGCACGTACTCACGTTCTTCCGGCGTGATCGGACGGGCGCCGTTCAGCATGTCCTTGAACTTGCCGCTTTTGAACACAACCGACGCGAGCCCCACTTTATTGAAGAGCTGCTCGTAGTTCAGCGTCTGGATAATGACGCCGATACTACCCGTGATGGTAGTGTCGCTCGCCATCAAATACCTGCCCCCGCAGGCGACGTAGTAGCCGCCGGAGGCCGCGAGCGAATCCATGTAAACGACGACCGGCTTCTTCGCCCTCGCTCGCACAACGGCGTTGTAAATGACATCTGAGGCAGTGACCTCTCCGCCGGGCGAATCAATCTCCAGGACGATCGCGCGCACGTTCTCGTCCTCGCGCGCCTGGTCGAGCGCATAGCGCATGTCATCGACCATCGAATCGCCCACGTTTCCCGGCAGCGAGGAACTGATGACGCCGCGCATCGCGATCACGACGATTTTGTCCCTGTTCCCTTTGTGTCCGCGCTCGACGATCGTTTCGCGAAATCTCGGGACTTGTTCCTGGTCGCGCGACCCGCCAGTGAAGCGGTCGAACGCCACAACGCCGAGAACGAGATTAAAGAGGAGGCTCGCGCAGAGAACGACGAATAAAAAGATGCTGAGGCAGCCGAGTTTTCGATTGGCCATGCGGCTTCTAATGAAGGGAGAACCGCAGGGCATACAAGCGGTTTCAGGTCATCATCTGTTCTCTGCGAAACGGCTTTGGAAAAAATCAAAGAAGAGCGAATGACGCACTGGCTTGGAAGCTGCTTTTCAGCAGTTTATGAGTAGCCGCGGTCATCTTCCGGTCACTCCTGGTTGTCACGACAGTTGTTAGCCGGGGGCGTTGACCCCGGCGGCGTCCAACGTGGCTGCCTCAACAGCCGGGTTCGGCGCCGCTGGCAACAACTCCGCCGGGAATCTGCCTGGAACTTCGCATCACGCTCCGCACCTCCCAGAACGTCGGAATGTAATGCGCCAGAGCGAAGGCGATCACAGTCCCGGCGATCACGCCGGAGATGCCGTAGATTTTCGCGAGTGGAATTGAGAGGGCGATGTTCAGGACCGCGGTGATCGTCCCGGAAATCGTCATTCCCTTCAGATGGCCGGTCGCATTGAGCAGACAACTGGCAACGTAGAGAGTGGCAAGCATCAAGTTCCAGATGCCCATCCAGACGATCGTCGCAAATGGCGGCACGGCACTTTCGCCGGCCCAGAAGCGGATGATCGGTTGGCCGAAAATGATCAGGAAGCTCACAACCACAAAGGCGCTGATGAAGCTGAGCTTCATGTGCGAGCGGAATGTCCTTCGCATCCAGCCAAAATCCTTTTGCGCGAACGCTTCCGTGTAAGCCGGCCAGAGCGAGGGGTAGGCGAGCGTTTGCAGAAGCGTTGCATTCGCGAAGACAGCGAACGTGACCGCGTAGGGCGTGACCTGCGCCGCGCCGAGATACCGCGCGATGACGAGGTTATCGGTCTCCGAGTTCACCATCCAAACCGCGCCAATGACAAGGAACTTCCAGCCGACGGCGAGCAGGTCCTGCGCAACGGCAAAGTCGAATCCCGCGAGTCGCGGCCGCAGATGGGGCCATCGCCAACCGAAGACCCACGCGGCGCACGCGACATTCGTCAGAAGACCAAGGCCGGACGAACCGATCACGAGCCAGGGTAATCCGCCCTGGCAGGCGATCACGGTGAGGATGGCGAAGAGATTCGCGATCGTACCGGCGATGCCCCAGAGGTTCGCGATCGCAATCTCATGATGTACCGCAAGCACTTTGTTGGTGACGAGCAGCGGAATGTTGAGCGCGAAAAGGAGGAGTGCGAGAAGCAGGGCCGGTGTCACTTCCGCGCGCGCCAACGGCGATTGCAGATTCGGGAAGAAGATCGGGGCGAGATGTGGCGCGACTGCGTACGCCGCGCAGAGAATCCCCCCGCAGATCACACAAAAGATAAAGAACGCGGAGGAAACGTAGCGCGCGGCCAGCCCGTGCTCGCCTTCGCCATAGGCTTTCCCGAGCGCGTTGCTGAGGCTGTTCGCAATCCCGAAGTCCGTGAAGCTGAGAAAAGCCAGGAACGTGCTGATTGTAATCCAGATCCCGTAACGTTCGCCACCCAGATACCCGATCGTGAGCGGCACCGTGGCCAGGCCCACGATGGCGCCGACCCCGCGCCCGGCGATCGCGGTGACTGTTCCGCGCAGAACACCTTTCGATCGCCGGGCGGCATGATCGTCCGCGTGCGCGCTTCCCAGCGCGAGCTTCAGCCAACGTTTCAAAATCTGGAGCACGCGCGGATATTGTAGGGGAATCCGGTCAGCTTATATCTGTTTGGCGTCATGTGCCCTTCCGCTGTCATCCCTGAGGCTGGCAAAGCGCGCCAAGGGACCTCACATCAGCCCCGGAGATACGCTGGTGCTCTGGAGGCGTGACCTGGATTCTGTGGGTGTTCCCTTGCCGTCTCCGCTGGCTCGGATGACAGCGCGCGCCATCGCCAACGATTAGGCGCTCCGTTCATCGAAGGCGACAGCATTACGTCAGCTGCCCCAGTCTCAAATTGTAGAAACACGGAGCCCCAAAAAGCTTCTCCGAAAAAAGCGGTGCGCACGCCGAATCTCAGCGAGCCTGAAATTGTTCATGTGCGAGGATCACCTGCTCGAACGAGGCGTGATCCTGGGGTTCCAGTTCGGCAGGAAATTTCGCGCCCGAGCGTTGCCACTTTCCGATCCAGCTCGTAGAAAGCAGATCGTGCCGTGCGCCGGCACCCAACCGCACAGCCTTCGGGGTGAATGCGATCGTCGTTTCCTCCTTCTCGGCCGCGTTACGTCCCCGTGCCACGTAGAAGCCTGCGGCCAGCAGAGCCACGCGGGCCGAGGTCGAACACGTGTAGGTGAAAAGCTCAACCGCGCGACCGTGGCAGGCGGCGAAGAGTTTACCGAACGTTTCGCGCGTCCACTGATCGCGGCACGTCTTGCTCGAGAACATGTCGTAGTAAATGAGATCGGGTGGCGGCTGCGCCTCTGAGACAGTCTTGAGAAAATCGCCCGCGACCAGCGACCAGCTCAGTCCCGGATATTGCTTCGAGTGCCACTCACCGGATTTCAGAATCCCGGCTGGTCCGCTGTGGCGCAGATAGGGAAACAGGTCGGTGAGCTGAAACGCGAGTTGCAGTGAATCGAGGTCGTTCTCGAAGCTAACGAGGCGCATCGGTCGAGTCGGAGCCGTTTTCGCCTGCTCCTCATAACAGCGGATCGCGGCCATTGCGTTGGCCGCCGCGCCAAG
>JACCTI010000146.1 GCA_013812515.1 Chthoniobacterales bacterium | reverse complement strand
TAGAAGAGCGCCGCGGCTGTGATGCCATGGTTAAAAATTTGCATGAACACGCCGCTCAAGGCCGCCTGCGTATCGATCATCGCCTCTCCAGTTGTGGCGCTGATCGCAAAAAGTCCCAGCATGCAGTAGCCGAGGTGATTGATCGAAAGATAGGCGACCATCCGCTTCAGATCGCGCTGCGCCCAGGCGGCCAGTGAGGCGAGGATGATCGAGGAGACCGCGAGACCGAGCAGCCATGGACCCGCCAGCTTGCACTCGTGGGGGAATAACGGCAGGAGCAGACGGATGAATCCGTAGACCCCCATCTTCGAGAGGGTGCCAGTCAGCACCATCGAGACTCCGGTTGGCGCGGTTTCGTACGCGTCGGGGAGCCAGGTGTGGAACGGGAAGAGCGGGATCTTGACCGCGAGACCCAGGAAAATTCCGGCGAAACTGAGCCAGGCCATCCTGCCGGTCAGGACCCCACCGCCTCTCCCAACTTCGGTCAGTTGGCTGAAATCGAACGTGCCGCGCGCGAGGTAAATTCCGAGGAAGGCAAGCAGCATCGCGACGCTGCCGAGAAAGGTATAAACAAAGAACTTCGTCGCAGCGCGGTCCCGCTTCTCACCGCCCCAAAGCTTGATGAGGAGGAATGAGGGAATGAGGCTCATCTCGTAGAAAAGGAACCAGAGAACGAAGTTCTGCGCCGTAAAGGCGCCGTAAAGCGCGGCCTGCGTAACGAGCATCAGGGCGCAGAGCCCGCCGCTTCCGCGTTGCGCCAGGAGCGCGAACGGGAAGATGATCGAGGTCAGCAGCACGAGCAGCAGGCTCAAGCCGTCCAGGCCGACGAGATATTCCGCGCCGATCGACGGAATCCAGAGATGGCGCTCCGCGAACTGCAGACCAGTTGTAGCGGTGTCGAAGTTCCGCCACAAAGCCAGCGCGAGAATCGCAGTAAGGGCATTGAACACCAGGGCGATGGCGCGCGCGTGATTCGGTCGCGCAACGCTCACGCAAAGCGCGCCGGCGAGCGGAAGGAGAATGAGCGCGGTGATCATCCCAGCCACGCGTAAAGAAGAAGCAGCGCCAGCATCCCGACTGCGACGCCGCCGAGGTATCGCTGCACTTGACCCGAGTGCGCTGCGGACAGGAATCGGCTAAGGCTGCGCGTGCCGGTCACGCCTTCATCCACCCCGGCGTTGATGCCGCGTTCATCAACACCCTTGGTCACGAGGCCGAGGAGCTGTCCGACGTTACCGGCTCCGCGGACGATCCCATCCCAGATCCAGCAATCCATCCAATCGGAGGCGCGTGCTGCGCCACGAGCAAACGCGATTACCGTGTGGGCGTAGAGCTCATCGAGCCGCATCCTGTTCTCGAGAAAACTGAAGACGATGGGCTGTGCGCGTTGCAGCGGGTCGGCTTGGTCAACCCGCCGGTAGATCACGACTCCGAGACCGACGCCAGCCGCGACGAGGGTGAGCGAGACGAAGAGCATCGGTTGAAGTAATCCCCCGAACTCCACCGGCGCCACAGTGCCGCTGAGGTATTCGTGCAACCACGGCCACGCTGGAGTGAGGAATATACTGAGGCCGATGGTGCAGACCGCGAGAACGAGGAGGGGCAACGTCATCACGCGCGGGCTTTCGTGCGCACGCTCGGACGCGGCGCGGCGCTGCCCGAAGAAGACGTAGATCATCTGCCGCGTCATATAGAGCGAGGTCAGAACAACGCCGCCCATCATGAGGTAATGCGGCAGCCGCGAGGCCGGCCAATGCGAGGTGGCGTGCAGGATTTCTTCTTTCGTCCACGCGCCGGCAAAGAAAAGCGGCACACCGCTCAGTGCCATCATGCCGATCGCATAGGTGAGAAAGGTCAGTGGCATAATGCCCCGCAGTCCTCCCATCTTACGGATGTCCTGTTCGTGGTGGGTGCCGTGAATGACGGAACCGGCACCGAGGAAGAGCAGTGCTTTGAAAAATCCGTGCGCCAGCAGGTGCATGATCCCGGCGGCCACGCCGCCCACCCCTAACGAGACCATCATCAAGCCGAGCTGTGAGACGGTGGAGTAGGCCAGAATGCGTTTGATGTCGTATTGCGCGACGGCAATGAGCGACGCCAGCAAAGCCGTGATCACGCCGATCCAGACCACAACCGTCAGCGAAGTCGTGACGCCCTGAACTGCGCCTAACGAGAAGATCGGATAGACGCGCGCCACGAGAAAAACGCCGGCCGCAACCATGGTGGCGGCGTGGATCAAGGCGCTGACCGGCGTCGGACCCTCCATCGCGTCGGGCAGCCAGACGTGCAGCGGGAATTGGCCGGATTTCCCGACCGCGCCGCAGAAAATCAGCAATGCGATGGAAGTGGCACTGGCGCCGAGCGCGACGAGGGCCGCGCCTTCCAGGCAACCGCGACCACCATCATCGTAGAAGAGCAGCGTTCCGCTGCTTCGATAAAGCCAGAGTATTCCCAGGAAGAACCCGATGTCGCCGATGCGCGTAGTGATGAAGGCCTTCTTCGCTGCGGCCGCCGCGCTCGGCTTCTCAATCCAAAAGCCGATCAGCAGATATGAGGCGAGCCCGACCAGTTCCCAGCAGACAAAAAGGAGGAGCAGGCTGTTCGCAATCACGACGCCGAGCATCGCCGCAGTGAAGAACGACAGGTACGCGAAAAACCGCGTGTAGTTCTTGTCGTGCGCCATGTAGCCGACGCTGAAGACGAAAATCCAAAGCGCGACAAACGTGATCATCACCAGCATGGCCGCGGTGAGCGGATCGAGGAGCCAGCCAAGACGGATGGCCTGATCACCGAAGGTGAACCAGGTGAAGTTGTGAAACGCGCGAAAGCCTGGAGCGCTGAGTGTTTGCAGAAAAGCTATCAGGGCAAGGCCGAAGGCACCGAGCTGTCCAAAGATGGCGAGCGCAGCGGCTGGTCTGCGGCGGGCACCGTTCAGGTTCAGGATTGCGAGGGCGACGGCGAGCGGCACCGCGGGAATCAACCAAAGATTGGTGACGATCCACGTTGTCATGCGGCGATTACGAGCACGATCAGGAGCACGAGCACGATTTAGAGGGTCATCCTTTGAGCTGGTCCAGTTGGTCGACGCCGGTCGTGCGGTAATGGCGGTAAACGGCGATGACGAGCGAAAGGCCCACCGCGGCTTCGGCGGCGGCGATGGCGATAGCGAAGATGGCGACCATCACGCCGGTGGGCGGTTGCGGCGGCGGCGCGAAACGCCAGAACGCGACGAAATTGATGTTCGCAGCCGCGAGCATCATCTCGATGCCAATGAGGATAAAAATCGCGTGGCGGCGACTGAGGGCCGCGAGCAAGCCGATCGAAAACAATCCAGCGGAGATGATGAGAACCAGTTGGAGTGTCGGTCTCATGATTCCCGCGCCATGCGGATTGGGGAGCGCACGCTGGAAGCGTGCGCTTCCCTGGGCGGAGACCGGCGCCTCAACGCCGTTCCTCCATCACCAGGACGAGCGCACCGAGCAGGGCCGCGGTCAGGAGAAGGCCAACACATTGCAGCGGCCAGACGTAATCGGTCATCAGCACCTCGCCGATGCGACGGACGCTGAGTGGTTCAACCGCGGGCGCGGCGACGGCGAGTGACGGTGTGCCGAAGATCGCCCAGAGCAGCGCAGCGAAGACAGCCAGTGCGAGGAGCACTCCGCTCCAGTTGAAAACGCGCTCTTTCTCGCTGTCGCGGCGCGTCAGCAGAATCGTAAAGACGATGAGCACCGCGACGGCACCGACATAGACGAAGACTTGCACGAGGCCAACGAACTCCGCGCCTAACAAGAAGTAGAGAGCGGCAATGCCGAAGAAGGCGACGACCAGGCAGAGCGCGGCCTGGATGAGACGCGGCAACAACGCGGCGGCGATCGCGCCGGCCAGCATCACTATTGCGATGACGATAAGTGCGGCAGCGCTCATTCGGCGAAGCGGTAAGTGCGCGGCGCAAATTTCTTCTGCGTCTCGAGCATCCGCGAGAGCGCGAGGTAGCAGATGATTACGATCGCGAGCGACCAGATCCAGCCGCTAAGTCCGCCCGCTTGATAATGCCAGACGGCCGCGGCGAGAATGCAGGCGAAGGCCATCGGCAGCATGAACTTCCAGGCGAAGTTCATCACCTGATCGACGCGTGTGCGCGGCAGTGTTCCGCGGATCCAGATGAAGACGAACAACAGCGCTCCGAGCTTGAGCGCAAACCAGGCGTAGGAGGGAATGAATTGGAGCGGAGCGATCGGCGCGTGCCAGCCGCCGAGGAAGAGGGTAATCGCGAGGCCGCTGATCGCGAACATCCCGAAGTATTCAGCGAGGAAGAAGATGGCGTATTTGAAACCGGAGTATTCCGTCATGTGGCCGGCGACGATTTCCGATTCGCCTTCCGGCACGTCGAACGGAGTGCGGTTCGATTCCACCAGACCCGAGATAAAGAAGAGGAGGAACGCCGCTGCGCCCCACGGTGTGAAGACAAACCAACGTGGAACGACGCCAAACTTATAGCCTTCCTGCGCAGCGACGATCGCGTCGGGTGAAAGGGCGCCAACGATCATCACCACCGGCAGCACGGTGAGGATGAGCGGCAACTCGTAACTGACCATCTGCGCGATCGCGCGCATCGCGCCGAGCATGGAGAACTTGTTGTTGCTGCCCCAACCGGCCATGAACACGGCCAGCTCCGTCATGGAGCCGACCGCAAAGAAAAACAGAATGCCGCCGTCGATTGCGAAGGGCGTCATATTTCTGCCGTAAGGAATCACACCGAGCGCGAGGATCGCCGGGGCCGCGACCATGATGGGCGCGAGGAAATGCAGAACCTTGTCGGCGCGAAACGGCACGACGTCTTCCTTGATCAACATCTTGATCCCATCAGCCACGGGCTGGAGGAGCCCGTAAGGTCCGACGCGATTCGGGCCGTAGCGATTCTGGATGCGGCCGAGAATCTTCCGCTCGAGCAACGACATCAGCGCGAACAGCCCAAGGAAGGCGTGGAGTAGAACTAGAATGTTGAGCAGGCTGGAGGCGACCTCGATAATCCAGTCAGGCGCACCAGCGAGGAACGAGAGGAGCCAATGCTTGGCGTTAACGAAGATCTGGTCAAGCGAGCCGCCGTTCATCCGCGATGAGGAAAGCGGGCCGGAATTCTCGAAGCAAGGAAAACTCAGCCTTCGAGGGCTTCAATGTCGGCGAGCTCCTGCGGGCGCCCGAAGGCGCGCTTATTCCTGATCAACGATTCCTTGCTCAGAATGAACACGGGAATGCTATCGAGAGTCGCTTCCACCTTCGTCGCAAATGCCTCATCCGGCGCAACACCGGTGATCCCCGTCAACAGATCGATGCGGTTTGTGCGCGCCCGAGTTGGATTACCTGGTCGGGTTCCGTGAAGTCCAAGAGTTTGAAATCGGATCGCGCAAAGCCGAACTGATCAAGGACGTCAACCAGCTTCCGCGCATTGTCGATCGTGGGTCGCACGAGAATGTCGAGATCGCCGGTGTATCGCGGCCGCGCATGAAAGGCGAAGCTATGCGCGCCGACGATGACGTACTCAACGCCGCGGGAGTTTAGTAATTCGAGAAACTCTCTCAAGTCGCTGCTCAGGCGCATGATTGATCAATTCGAGCAGCAATTTCAGCCGCTCATTGCCCGTCAGGCTCTTGTAAAACTCCCGGTCCGCCTGTTCTGCGGCTTCGAAAGTGCTGAACGTTTTCACGGTTCGCTCCACGGGCAAAATACTATCGTGCGGCCGCAGTTTTTCCGAGCAATTTCGGCGGGAGTCTGACATTAACGCAGCGGGTGAATCCGAGTCCTTATCTCTTTCTCGTCATCTTCTGCGGCGTCGCGCTCGTGTTTCCGGTGCTCCCGCTAGCGCTGGCCTGGATGTGGCGCCGGTTCTTTCAACCGCCGAAGCCAGGCGTGCTGAAGAACGCGACCTACGAGTGCGGCATGGAATCGGTGGGCGAGGCGCAGATTCAGATTCGATCGCAGTATTATGTCTATGCGATCATCTTTTTGATCTTCGATGTGGAGGCGATTTTCCTCGTGCCGTTTGCGGTCGCCTTCACCGGACTGCCAGTCGGTGCGTTCATCGCCATTCTCGTTTTCCTTTTGCTTCTGCTCGAAGGTCTCGTTTGGGCGTGGGGCAAAGGTTGTTTAGATTGGGCGAGGTAAGAGAAACGCCGGATGAGCGATAAAATCGACGAGGGACTTCGGGGCGAGCTGCAGAAACAGGGCGTTTGGGTGACGTCGATGCAGGACTTCTACAACTGGGGCCGGCGCAATTCGATCTGGCCGATGCAGTTCGGGCTGGCGTGTTGCGCGATCGAGATGATTGCGACGGCGGCGTC
>JACCTI010000142.1 GCA_013812515.1 Chthoniobacterales bacterium | reverse complement strand
ATTTCGTGAACTCCGAGAAGGGCGTGCGGATGGCGGAAGAGAAGAGCGGCGTCGAACTCTCGAAAATTTTCGATTGGTACAAGGACGACTTCAAGGACGGCGGGCCGCTGCAGTTCATCAACAAGCGCCGCTCCACCGCAATCCCAGCAGATGCGAAGATCACGTATCAGGATTACGACTGGGCGTTGAACGACGCGAAGTAACCCCGGAGCAAGCCATGGTCTCTCTCGCGACAGACGAGCCGGCACACAAGCAATCCCGGTGGCGAAAACGCTGGCATGCGTTTCGGCACCCGATCATGGAAGAGAAAGCGCGCGTGCTGCAAGAGCGCTGGGCTTCCTTGCCGGCTGAGCTGCGCACGAACAATCAAATCTCGGGCCGGCATCTCACGCATTGCGGCTTCACGCTGGGCGCGAGCTACTGCTCATTCCATTGTACACATTGTTATCTGCCGAAGAACGCGAACGCGATTCCGATCCCGTCGGTTGAACAAGTGAAAGAGCAGATCGATGCGAACCGACGCTTCCAAGGCCCGGGCGGGGGATTGCAGATCACCGGCGGCGATGTCGCGGATGCGTACTGGAAATCGGGCCGCGCGGATGAGCTGGTGGAGATCATTCGTTATGCCTACTCGGTCGGGTCGATTCCGATGCTCATGACGCACGGGCAAACGTTGATCGAGCAACCGCAGTTTCTGGAGCGGCTCGTGGTCGAAGGCGGACTCCGCCAGATTTCCGTGCACGTCGATATGACTCAGGCTGGCCGCCACGGCTATCCGATCGGCCGGATCAAATCCGAAGCGGATCTGCATCCCGTGCGGCAGGCGTTTACCGAGCTGGCGCTGCGCATTCGCGAAAGGACGGGCTTCATTCTGGAATACGCCCTCAGCTTCACCGTGACGCGGCGAAACATCGACGACGTCCCCGAAGTGATCCGCTGGTATCTCGCTGATCCGCAGCGCAGCTACATCTGGCGTATGCTGAGCTTTCAGCCGGAAGCAGATACCGGCCGCACGATCTTCTCGCAGCGGCCGATTACGTCCGCGGACGTCTGGGAGAAGATTTGCGACGGCGTTGGGCTTCCGCTGCGCCGTGACGTCTCCATTTTCGGCCATCCCGATTGCAACAGCTGGGCCTCTCTTTTAATCGCGCGTCCTTCTGGCAAATACTTTCCGCTGCTCCCGGACGATCCGAAGTTCGATTCGTTGCTGGGAGAGGTCCTGGCGAAAATCGGCGGACTTTCACTGGTGAACGACGATGCCGGAACGCCCGCGTATCGCCTCGCCGGCGTGTTGTTCCAGCATCCGATTCTCGCGGCGCGACTCGCGTTGCAGATGGTGCGCTACCTCACGTCGCGGAGAGCGCCGCGCGAGATCGTTCAGTCGCTCCTGCGCAGCAAGGTGCACACGCTCGGCGTCGGGATGCACAACTTTATGGACGCGAAGCAAGTCGCGCTCGCCGGCACCGACCCGGTGATCAAAGCGCGCCTCGATTCGTGCGTTTTCAAAGGTGCCGTGAAGCGAAACGGACAGTGGGAAGCGGTGCCGATGTGCTCGATGAACCAGCAAACGTGGGCGGAAGTTTACGATACGCGCCTCCAGGATCCCGAGCTGCTGCGGCATCCGCAAGTCCACGCGCCTGCCGGAGCCGGAGCCGAGATTGCTCCGTCGTGATTTTCTATAGCGGCGGTCTATGACCGCCGACGTGCGCAGACCACCGCACTGATGCAATACGCGGATTTGCTTTTGGTCGACCGGCGGTCGTAGACCGCCGCTACAAGATCAAAGCAGTTCGCGTACGGCTTCGACCGCGCGAAGATAAACGCGATGCGGACCTCCGCGCATCAACTCTTCGCTCATCAGCGAGACAGGATCATTCCGGCTCGCGGGCATCAGTTGATGCGTGCGCTCTGTTCCGTCCAATTCAGTGCCCACCTCGAGGAGGTCCGCGCCCCTTGGGTGCAGGACGCGAAACTCCGTCGTGCCGCAATGAAGGCTGCATCGGCTGATCGGTTCGCCTTCCGTCTCTTGGAGCGTGACGCGAATCGCTTCACCCGCGCAATCAGAGAAGCTTAGAGTCGTTTCGTCCGCTCCTTCGACTAACGCCCAGCCGAGTTGGGCAGCAAGCCAGCCAGCGAGCAAAACGGCAGTCGACCGATGGCCCGTCGTATGAGTGATTTCAACGCGCTGAACGGACCCGAGATGCTCGAGCGCGGCTGGAGCATCGAAGAATTGCGCAATCGCGAGGCGGATTTGAACAAGTCGCGTCCAGTTCAAATCGCAAAGGACCACGCGCTGGTTTGCTTCTTCCTGCGCGGTCTGAACGAGTCGCATTTGTGCGTCAAAGTCGCACCACGGCTGGCTATCGTAGATTAGGCGGTCAACCCACGTCCAAAGCTGCGCGTCCATCGGGTCGTGAAACTCTCCCTGCCACCAAAGATAAAACGGCAGGTCGGAATCGAGATGCGAGAACACAATATTCGGCAGCAGCTTCGCGAGCGAGCCGGCCAGCGCGAACGAGATTTGCTCGGAGCAAATCTGCTTTCGGCCCGCACGGCTCACATGACAATGCGCCGAGATCCATGCTTCCACGCGATCCTCTTTCGCGGAGGGATCAGCTGCGATCACAATTGCGCGACTTGCATGATCTTCGGTGATCTGCGCGATGATTCGCGTGTTCGCGCGCAGGGAATCCGGCGCTTCGCTGTATACCGCGAGATTGATGAGCGAGGCGCGCGTCATCTTTTCGCCGCCTTGCTCCCAAAGCTTTTTCAGCTCGCGCTCGATCTTGCCGATCTCAACCGGCATCCCGGTCGCGAACGTTTCCGTGGTTGCGCTCATCTAGAAAGAGCTTGCCCTTTCACAATCGCCGCCAGGCTCGCCCATCACGCGCGAGCAATTCATCCGCAGCTTCCGGTCCCCACGTCCCAGCCGGATACTCGTACAACTGCGGAGCTTCAGGTTCACGCCATGCGCTCTCGATCCGATCGATGAAGTCCCACGCTTGTTCGACTTCATCGCGGCGCGCAAAAAGCGTAGCGTCGCCGCTCATCGCATCGAGCAGGAGCCGCTCATAGGCCTCCGGGCTCGCCTTGCCGAATGAGGTGCCGTAATGGAAATCCATCTTCACCGACTCAATCCGAAAGCTGGTGCCGGGCACTTTCGCCTGCATGCGCAGGGAGATCCCTTCATCCGGTTGGATCCGAATCACAAGGACGTTTTGATCCAATGCGTCCGACTCTTTGTTAAACAAAACCGACGGCGCTTTCTGGAAATGGACCGAGATCTCAGTCCCTGATTTCGGCAACCGCTTGCCGACGCGCATGTAGATTGGGACATCCGCCCAGCGCCAGTCGTCGATCTGCAGGCGGAGCGCGACGAACGTCTCCGTTTTAGAATCGCGCTTCACATTTTCCTCCGCGCGATAAGCCACCACCGGCTTGCCGGCGATCGCGCCATCGGAGTACTGCGCACGGACCACATCGGTCGCGACCGCTTCTGCGGTGAGCCGCCGCAGCGAACGGACAATCTTCACCTTCTCATCGCGAATGCTGTCCGCGCGCAGATCGGTCGGCGGTTCCATGGAGACGAGACAGAGCAGTTGCAGGAGATGATTCTGCACCATGTCGCGCAAAGCGCCGGCGCCTTCGTAATAGCCAGCGCGCCCCTCCAGGCCGAGCGTCTCGGCCGCCGTGATCTGCACGTGATCGATGTAGCGCGTATTCCAGAGCGGCTCGAAAATTGCGTTCGCGAAACGCAGCACGAGGATGTTTTGCGCAGTTTCCTTGCCGAGGAAATGATCGATCCGATACGTGCTCTCCTCCGGGAATGCCTCGCTTACGATGCGGTTTAACTCCCGCGCGGAAGCAAGATCGGTCCCGAATGGTTTCTCCACAATCACCCGCGCCCAGGCTCCTTCTCGAGGCTTGTTCAAATTAGCCGCCGCAAGGTGCTGCAGAATGGGCGGGAACTGATCCGGCGCGACCGCGAGATAGAAGAGGCGGTTGCCACCCGTTTCGCGTTCCTCCTCGATCTGCTGCAAACGTTCCCCGAGCCGCTGGTAACCGTCGGCATCGTGGAACTCGCTTTTCTGATACGAGATCGCCTTCGCAAAGGAGTTCCAGAGCTCGTCGCGCACGGTCTGACGCGAGAATTTCTGCACTGCTTCCTGAAGTTCGTTCCGAAATTCGTCATCCGTCTTCGGACGTCGCGCGATACCGATCACGGCGAGTTCCGGGGGCAACTCGCCGTCCGCCGCGAGATTGTAGAGGGCCGGGATCAGCTTGCGATGCGTCAGGTCGCCCGTCGCGCCGAAAATTACGACTGTGCACGCTTCCGGCACGCTTCGCGTCAGGATGCCATCGCGGAGCGGATTGCGAACTTCGCCTGCGCTTTGTTCCATTGCCGTACTTAGGACGGCAATGGAAAGCGGCGGGTCATCTCACGCACTTTCCCGCGCACGTTTTCGAGGCCGGCGGCATCATCGCCAGCGACCAGCGCTTCATTGACCAAGTCAGCGATATCCAGCATCTCCTCTTCCTTCATTCCGCGCGTGGTTACGGCGGGTGTGCCGATGCGGATGCCGCCTGGCTTGAAGATGGGATAGGTATCGAACGGGATCGCGTTTTTGTTCACGGTGATGCCCGCGCGATCGAGGACTTCCTGCGCCTGCCGTCCGTTAATTTCTTTCGGACGTAGATCGAGCAGCATGAGATGATTTTCCGTGCCCCCGGAAACGATACGGTAACCGTGCTTGGCAAGACCGGCGGCGAGCGCTTTGGCGTTGATCACCACCTGCCGCTGATAGTCGCAGAAGGCGGGCTGTAGTGCTTCATGGAAGCAGACTGCTTTTGCCGCGATGACATGCATGAGGGGACCGCCTTGGATGCCGGGGAAGAGCATGGAATCAACTGCCTTCGCGGATTCTTCTCCACACAAGACAATGCCGCCGCGCGGGCCACGCAGACTTTTGTGCGTGGTAGTTGTGACAAACTGCGCATGCGGGATTGGACTGGGGTGCTGGCCTCCGGCGACAAGTCCCGCGACGTGTGCCATGTCGATGAAAAGGAGCGCGCCAACTGAATCCGCGATCTGCCGGAGCCGCGGGTAATCAAGGATGCGCGGGTAAGCAGAAGCGCCGGCCGTGATCATCGCCGGTCTTACTTCCTCCGCTTGCTTCGCGAGCGCGTCGTAGTCGATCTGCTCGGTCTTCTCGTGAACGCCGTAGTGCGTGACCTGATAAAACTTTCCGGAGAAATTTGCAGGATGCCCGTGAGTGAGATGGCCCCCATGCGCCAGGTTCATGGTCAAAATCCGATCGCCCGGTTGAATTGCCGCGAAGTAAACCACCATGTTCGCCTGGGCGCCGCTATGCGGCTGGACGTTGACGTGCTCGGCGCCGAAGAGCCGCTTCGCGCGATCAATCGCGAACTGCTCGACGATGTCCACATTCTCGCAGCCGCCATACCAGCGTTTCCCCGGATAGCCCTCCGCGTATTTGTTCGTTAGGCAACTCCCTTGTGCCTCCATGACGGCGCGGCTCGTGAAATTCTCCGACGCGATCAGCTCGATGTTTTCGCGCTGCCGTTTCTCCTCCGCCTGGATCGTATCGAAAATTTCGGGATCGCCCCTGCGCAACGCGCCGCCGTTTTGCGTTGGGGCTCCGCCACCCGTTCCGCTCGCAGATTGTGAAGAGACGTCAGCCATACTGTACGAGGAAGTTCCGCCGCCACGTGAAATCGCCGGCACCGCTACTTCGCTTTGTTCTACGAACGCCAGCACACTCGGTAAAGCGTTTTTGATCGTAGCGGCGCAGAGCAAATAAACGTCCCGTCCGCAGCCGATCGGGTCGGGTACATCGCGCCACACTGTCGTCCCCGGCTCTTCAAATTCCCGGAGGAGAAACGCCTTCTCGCTGCCCTGCGGGAAAAGCATGTGAATCGATTCCAAATGCGCCCCGGTCATGGCGAAAATGTGCGTTGCGCGATCCACGAGCGGAGCTGTGAGCGGCTGGCTGCGCACGCCGCTGATATCGACGCCTTCAGCTTGCAGCACCTGCACGCCATAGAGGCTCGGCGGTTGTCCACGAACGGCGTGCACGCCGGCGGAAGTGACCGTGATGTCCTTCCGATTTCCGATCAATCGACGGAAGAGACCTTCCGCCATTGGACTCCGGCAAATGTTTCCGGTACAGACGAAAAGAACGTTTTTCACGAGTGAGGAACGCGAACGGGCGCTCGGCCCGGGAACCTAAAATCAATCGGAATCAAGTCAATCTGAGGCCGGCTCGAGAGGGACGCGCTGCCGCGCATCAACGGAGAGGCGGAAGCAGTTTCGCAGGGCGACTCAGGAAGGCAGGCGATAAAGAAACCCGGCGATGCCGCTGCCGATCACCACGGGCACAACGTTCCACTTCCACCGCAACATCCCGATGGAGGCGAGCACCGTCAGTGCAATGACGAACGGATCCGCCGAGCCGTCGGTTTTGAAGAGCACATGCAACGCAAACCAGACCGCGAGGTTTAACACCACACCGACGACAGCAGCGGTAACGGTGGAAAGTGCGGCGGTCAGCTTTCTGTTCCCGCGGAGTTGCTCGATGTGCGGAGCGCCGAGGAAAATCCAGATGAAGCACGGGACGAAGGTCGCCCATGTGGTAAGCAACGCGCCCAGTGTGCCGGCGAGAAATGGCGAAAGCACACCGGGTTGATTCCAAGCGGCGATGAAGCCGACGAATTGCAGGACCATAATAAGAGGACCGGGCGTTGTCTCGGCGAACCAAGACCGTCCATCATTTGCCGGGGCTGTAACCATCCGTATGTCTCGACCGCCTGCTGCGCAACGTACGGGAGCACCGCGTAAGCTCCGCCGAAGGTCACGACGGCGGCGCGGCTGAAGAAGCGCGCTTCCTGAAACAAAGTCGAATTCCAGCCCTGCCAAAGCCCAACGCTGAGGATTGGCAACCACCAGATCGCCAGCCCGATTAGCACAACGCGCACGGCGCGGCTCAAGGAGGGCCGGGTGTGCATGACGTCGTCATCGCCCAAGACAGAGCTCTCAGCCGCGCCATGGTGCTTTTGCACCGCAAACAGCTCCGGCCGAAGAATTCCCCCGCGAAACCAGCGAGCAACGCTCCGAAGACAATCAGAGGAAATGAAATGTGCAGGAAAAAGATTCCGACGAACGCAAGCACCGCCATGCTCCACATGAGCACGTTGTTAAGCGCTTTCGGCCCAATCCGGATCACTGCGATGGCTACGATCGCCAGGACAGCGGGTTTTAAGCCGTAGAAGATCGCGGCGACGGACGGGACTTGTTCATACGCTGCGTAAACGAAGCTCAATGCCCACAGAATGAAGATTGACGGGAGGACAAAGAGCGTACCTGCTGCTATTCCGCCGGCCGTGCGATGCAGGAGCCACCCAATGTAGATCGCGAGCTGCTGCGCTTCGGGCGCGGGCAGCAACATGCAAAAATTATGAAGAAAACGCGCCTGACCGATCCAGCGGCGTTTCTCGACCAGCTCGCTTTGCATGATGCGATCTGGCCGGCTGGGCCGCCGAAGCTGATAAATCCAAGCTGCAGCCAGAACCGAAGCGCTTCAGAAAACTCGGATGACGGAGCGGCGCCGTCCCGGAGCTTGCGACGAAGATGACATCCGGCGTCGCGCCTAACGAGTCTCAGCGTCCGTTCCGCTGTGGCGACTCGTCGCGCGAGAACTCTGCACGAACGGTGAGACTGATTCCGCCGCGCGGAGAAAATTCCGCCGTCACAACGGCGTGACGCGGTGCGCAGACCGCGACGAAATCATCCAGGATACGGTTCGCGACAGCTTCGTTGAAAGCGCGCTCGTTTCGGAACGAAGCGAGATAGAACTTTAGCGACTTGCTCTCGACGCAGAGCGCGTCCGGCACGTATTCGATCGCAATTTGCGCAAAGTCCATCTGCCCGGTCACCGGACAGAGCGAGGTGAAGTCCGCTGTTTCAAATCGAATGGTGTATGGTCGCGCGGTCGGCGAAGGAAACGTCTCGAGTGTCGCTTCGCGCGGCGAAGCAGGCATTCGCGCTTCGCTTCGTCCGAGCAGCGTAAGGCGAGGCTCCTTCGTTTTCTTCACAAAGTTCAGTAACGCGGGGATTGCACGACTTCAATCGCCGGGTTGTAGAGGCGCTTGTGTCAAGCGCCTGGCGTTCGGAGCGGCATTGTGCGGGTCTGGCCAGCGATCCGCAGCCTCAATCCGGGAGCCGGAGCATCGGATTGCTTAGTGCCCGCTCGCGATCGCCGGGCTTGTTGTAGTTCCAGTAGTCCACTTTCAGGTTACGTTTCATTTTGAGATGGCTGCCGTTGGCCGCCTTCCATTCACGCAGCAAATGCGGGCCCCCTGCATCGAGAAGGAAATGATCCACGCCGCCGGCGTGTTGAACGGTGACATCGATCGCGCGCTCGGACGACGTGA
>JACCTI010000130.1 GCA_013812515.1 Chthoniobacterales bacterium | reverse complement strand
CCACGTGTTCCATCGCGAAGGCTCCCGCTACTACGGGAAGACAAAGCAAGGGAAATACATGACCGAGGAGGAGGCAGTCAAAATGGGTAACCGTCCTCCGAAGAGAGGTCAGTAGCTCATTGGGTTTGCGCCCGTTTCTTCGGCGGGCCACTCCAATCCGCCGCGAGCGAATCCCACAGCGGCTCCAAATCCGGATCCACCAGCGCCATCAGCCGGTATTTGGGGTCGCTTCGAGTCGCCGCTCCAGATGCAACGGACTCCTGCACTGAGGAACGCCCCGTCGTTGCAGCCAAGAAAAAGGGTAGTTTTGGGGCAGATGTTTCGAAACTAGATCAGGTAAGTTGTTTGAGCGGAGCGTTTTGTGGCAAGATGCCGCGCGAAGAAATAAGGGGCTGTTCTGGATCCGAAACCAGTGCCTTTGCTCATCGGTAAATACTCGACTCCTGTGCCCTCGGCTATCTGCCGAAGGCGTAAGCTTCCGCGGTCTCTACGAGCTAAGCCTTATAGGCGGGCGGAGCGAAGATCAGCAATCCACAGGCAGTCGCCGTGCATCCTAGGTAAAATGTCCCGTCGTTCTTTCCCGTCAGCGCTTGACACAAACGTGCTAGATCTTGTGCGAGTGGGCACAAGTGCTTAGCACGGGTAGGGAGAGCTGTCCGTCGCGCAGCAGCTAGCAATGACCCGAGTCCTTCCCCCATCGCGAATTTGACTTGCGTTAGCTTGTCCAGGAAGTCGGTATGGTAGTCATGATCCGGTTCCAGGTGGTCACGATTGCGATCTACCCAGCGATTAAACACCTCCCAAAGGAAATTTGGCCCAAAGCGGATGGAATAACATCCTTCCACCGTTCTAACGTAGCGTGCCAGCTCGAAAAGTGGATCGCCATTCTTTAGACTGTAATTAGGGCCAAACGGGTAACGTCCAATTGCTTTGTCGATCATAACCTCAAGCAGCCATTCGAAGCGCTAGTTTTGCTTAGCTCGTCAAAGTCGTTGATCTCTTTAATTTCTTGGTCATCCTCGAAGTCTTGCACTTCTTGAATCTCCTTTCTTTCTTGGATGTCTTTGATTTCTTGTATCTTCTTGAGTGCAATCGGCTGTGTCCGGAGCTACATTGATGATGAGTGGGAGTTGATCTTGGAGGACGATTCGACCCCCGCGCACGGATTTGGCTCGCACGCAATATCAATTCTCCCTGCGGCGACTAGTGCCGAAGCAGTACCGCTGCGAGCGGTTATGCCGTCATTGCCCAGCGTATAACTAACGCCAGAGGCCAGTGAATCGAGGACCTTCAAAGGATCCAGATGGTACCCGTTCGGTGTTGATGTTACTTCCGTAGATTGTAGTGGGGTTGTCATTTCAGCTGTTTTTGGGTTGGTTGGAACTGCGCTTGACGGCAGGGGAGAAGGGCGAGGGAAGCGGGTGAAATGATGTGACCGGTGGACTTACGGGCAGTCGTTCCGATTTCCGGTACGATGTGGCCGCACGTGGACTCCCGGTTGATCACAGGGCTATTGATCAGCAAATTCTGGTCACTGGCGTGGTCGGTGACATGAAGCCAAAACGCATTGCAGTTTATGGGCGCGTCTCAACTGACGCGCAGAGTCACGCCAGTCAGCTTCGGGAAGTGCGCGCATACGTTCGACGCCGCTGGCCGAAAGCGGAGGTTGCAGAGTATCTGGACAAAGCCAGCGGCGCGAAGTTCAGCCGTGAGGCATTGGATGCGTTGATGGCGGAAGTGCGAAAGGGGCGAGTTGATATTCTTGCGATTTACAAGCTCGATCGACTTGGCCGCAGCTTGCAGCACTTAGCGCAGCTTCTCGGCGAGTTTGAAACGAATGGCACTTCGCTGGTTGCCACTTCGCAAGGCATCGATACGAGCGAAAGCAACCCCGCCGGCCGGCTGCAAATGCACGTCTTGGCAGCCGTGGCGGAATTCGAGCGCGAAGTCATCAAAGAGCGAATCACGGCCGGAATAGCCGCGGCGAGAGAACACGGGACTAAGAACGGAAACCCATTCGGCCGCCCTCGCACACTTCACCGGCACACAGGAGCAGTCGCTAGGCTCATGCGCCGGGGAATTTCAGGGCGCCGAATAGCGGCAGAACTCAACATTCCGGCAGGATCGGTGTTCGCAGTAATGCGAGCAGCCCGAGATGGCGGCGTGCTGGAATCACTAGCCGACAGTCAGAAGTGAGTTTCACAAGCATTGAGCTGCGGCCGCATCGACTCGGCTGGAAAGTCTTCGAATGCGCCGGAGTGGAACCAATCTTCACGGGGCACAATGCTAAGCAGTCCGCCATTACTTACGCGGCAGAACGGTTGCGCTCTCGGAAAGGGGAGGTCCGGATTCTCAATGCTGCCGGGTATGCGGAGCAGATCGGCTGCCGGGTATGCGGAGCAGATCATCTCGTCCCAGGGAAGTTGAGGGTCAGTAGGTGCGAGAAATACATGGCTACCGCAGCGAACCCTTTCATTGTGGAGCGGAACGGGGGAGGGGGTCTTTTCTAGAAGGAGGGCGGGTGGAGCGACGAATGGGTAAGGGCACAGACAATTTTTTTGACAAAAGAGGGAGGAGTCGCCCCCTCAGCGACATCAGCAACGGTCTGCGTCATTGGCAAACGTGTTCTTACTTCCGTTCTTACA
>JACCTI010000126.1 GCA_013812515.1 Chthoniobacterales bacterium | reverse complement strand
AGGCTGAACGAGCGCGCCGTCGCGGGCGAGGAGCGTCAGAAGATTTTGCTGCTGCAAATCCCTAATCTCCCGCACGCGGCCGCACCCATCGGCAAAGATGCGGCGGACAACCCGGTCGTGCGCACCTGGGGTGAAAAGCCGCAGCTCGGCGCGGTCATGGATCACGTGGCCATCGGCGAACGACTTGGGCTCTTTGATCTGGAGCGGGCTGCAAAGCTGAGCGGCAGCGGCTTCATCTGCTTCACCGATCGCGGAGCGCGTCTCGAGCGCGCGCTGATTAATTTCATGCTCGACCTCCACACGCGTGAGCATGGCTACATGGAAATGAGTCCGCCATTTCTGGTGCGGCGCGATTGCATGATTGGCACAACGCAGTTGCCAAAGTTCGAAGAGGAAATGTATGGGCTTGAGGACAACCAGCTTTTCCTCGCGCCCACGGCGGAGGTGCCGGTGACGAACTTCCACCGCGAAGAAATTCTTAGCCTAAGCAAGTTCCCGAAAAAGTTCGTTGCCTACACACCTTGTTTCCGCCGCGAAGCCGGATCGGCAGGCAGGGAAACGCGCGGGATCATCCGGGTGCATCAATTCGATAAAGTCGAGCTGGTAAAAATCACGGCACCGGAGATTTCGTATGGCGAACACGAGTCGCTGACCGCGAATGCCGAGCGCGTGTTGCAGTTGTTAGGCCTGCATTATCGCGTCCTGGAAATCTGCACCGGTGATCTCGGATTTGGCGCCGCCAAAACGTACGACATCGAAGTCTGGTCGCCCGGACAGAACGGCTATCTCGAAGTCTCGAGCTGTTCGAATTTCGAAGATTTCCAAGCGCGCCGGATGAATTTGCGCTTCAAGGACGCGGAGGGGAAGAACCGCTTTTGCCACACGCTCAATGGATCGGGCGTGGCGCTCCCGCGTCTCTTCGCTGCATTGATCGAAGCTGGCCAGCAACCTGATGGCTCCATCACGCTGCCGCCCGCTCTCGAGCCCTACTTCGGCGGCTCAGAGATTCGTTAGGCGACTTCCGGCCGGAAGAGGTCGAGCTGACCTGGCGCGGCCGAGGCGGTTTCCAGCAAAGAGGGGAGCGGCAACTCGTAGCCAAGGCGTTGCGCGAGGCGCTGACATGTTTCCGGCGCGAAGCCTTCGTAGTGATTGTTTACAAAGGTCCAGACGCTGCGCGACTCCTGCAGGTGCCGATCGATCTTCAACGCCCAGCTCTCCAGCGCGGCCTCTCGTTTCCAAAGCAGCTTCCCGTAGCGATGGACCCGCTGACCATCGCTGTCGTACTTGGTTGAGTAGTCGCCCATCAGGCGCATGTAAAGGAAGTCAGCCGTACGGGGCCAGAGCTCGAAGGGGGCAAGATTGCGCTCGTTCAGCGCGCTCAGGTCTGCCCAAACCCAGCAGACGCGGTATTTCTCGAGCAGCCTAATGACCTGCGGCCGGTGCCAACCAGGATGGCGAAACTCGATGGCGAAGCGAAATTCGCGCGGCAACTGCTTGAGGAAATTGCGCAGCACAGGTTTCCCTTCTTTCGGCGCGAAGGAAGGCGGAAGCTGAATGAGGATCACTTGGAGCTTGGGAGCGAGCGGCTCGATCGCGCCGAGGAACGCATTGAAGTCCGCGCTGCAATCGCGGAGCTGGCAGGCATGCGTAATCGCGCGCGGCAGCTTGCAGCTAAAGCGGAACGAAGCGGGCGTGCTCTCGACCCAGCGCAGAATGGTAGATTCCGATGGCGCGTTGTAGAAGGTCGAGTCCATCTCGACCGCGGGAAAATAGCGCGAGTAAAACTCGAGCCAGCGGTTCGACGGTAAATCGGCGGGGTAAAAATTCCCGCACCATTCTGCGAAGCTCCAGGCGCAAGTACCGAGCCGAATCTTTTGCTGATCGTTTAGATTCAAATGGCCACCGTTAGATGAATCGGAAGCCCGTGCTGTAGAAGATGTCTGCCGCTTCGTGTTCTTCCTGGGCTGCTGTTTCGATGGAATTAGTCGCGACTCCAGCGTGCGAACGTCACCTTGTAATGCGAGTCTCTCGAACGGCGGCTAACTTGACGGTAGCCGCAAGGTTCACTACCCTCCCCGTTCCGATGCGCTCCTGTTTCTCCCCCGTTTTTTCCGTGCTGCTCGCCGCCGCACTTGTTTTCCCTGAGATTGGCTCCGCGGCGGTTGTTTTCCGCCCGAAAGGCGGGGCCGTTTATCTGGCGCCTGGTGAAGAAGAGGTGAACGGCACCGCGCGGGAGCTTTTCCAAATCGGGCAAGCGGCGGAGAACTCCGGCGATATCAAGCGCGCGATCAAGGCTTATCGGGCCGTCGTCCGCCGGTATCCGAAAGACACACTGGCAGCCGGTTCCGCGTATCGCTTCGCCGTCCTGCTGGAGAAAAACCGCGAGTATTTGAAGGCGGCTGAAGCTTATCGCGTCGTGGCGGAGAAATATCCTCGCAGCCCCACCTTCAACGAAGCGATCGAAGCGCAATTCCGAATTGGTGAGATGTACCTGGGCGGCAAGAAGCTGCGTTTTCTCGGGGTGCCTGTGAAGACCGGTATCGAAAACGCGATCGGGATTTTCGCCGGCATTGTGCGCTCAGCGCCTTACGGACGTCATACCGCGCGTGCCCAGTTCAACATTGGACGAGCCACGGAAAGGCAGGGGAATGTTGACGCCGCGGTGGCCGCCTATCAGGCGGTGATTGATAAATACCCTGACGATCCTGTCGCCGCAGACGCGCAGTATCAGATCGGATACATCTGGTTCAAATCAGCGCGCGCGGGATCCCGCGACTCGAAGGCGTACCAGAACGCGGAGCTGGGGTTCAAGGATTTTCTCTTTCGGTATCCGAAGAGCGAAAAGGCGGCACAGGCGAAGGAAAATCTTCGCGTTCTCGAGGTGAAGGAGATCTCGAACTCGTTCGAGGTGGCAAAGTTTTACGACAAGCAAAAGAATTACAAAGCCGCAGTCATTTATTATAACGATGTGATCCGCCAGATGCCTGGGTCTCAGCAAGGTGATCGGGCCAAGAGGCGGGTGGCGGAGCTGCGCGCGAAAGTTGGCGATGCCGCCCTCCAACCAGCAGCGCTGACCGCGGCGACGGCAATGCCACCGAGGCGCACAATCACGGCAGACGCGAGCGGTAGTAGCTCCGGCGGCGGCTCGCCCCGCATGCGCACCTCGCCGGATGACGTGGCCCCGCTACCGCCGGCCGAAGCAGATGAATCCTTGCCGCCACCCACTTCGCTCATGCCCGACAGCACGACCGCGCCGGACGTGCCGTCTGCGCCGGCACCTCAACCGAGCGCCTCGCCGGGGGAGTGAGAAGCTTCCTCGCTGCGCTCCTCGTCGCGTTCTCGTTGAGTGGCTGCGCCGGTTATCGAATCGGCGAGGTGAAGCCGCATTACCTGGAAGGTATCAGGACGATCGCGATCCCCACTTTTCGCAACGAAACCTTCCAGCCACGCGTCGAAATCCTGCTGACGAACACCGTAATTAAGCAGCTCCAGCAGGATGGAACGTTCCAAATCACGACGGAAGAGAAAGCGGATGCCGTTTTGCACGGCAGCGTTCGGGGAGTATCCCGCGCGCCCGTGCGTTTTGTGCGCGGGAACGTCCTCGCCACGACAGAATTTAATCTCACGCTAGTTGTGCGTTACAGATTAACCGCCAGGGACGGACGGCCCATTCTCGGCCCCGTCGATGTGAGTGGCGCAACGAGTTTCTTCGTTGGCAGCGATGTCACCACCGATCAACGCCAGGCGCTTCCACTCGCGACGGAAGATTTGGCGGTGCGTCTGGCAAGTCAGTTAAGCGAGGGCTGGTAATCGCCCGTGCAGGGACGAGCGAAGTTGTAGCCGGGGGCGTCGACTTCTGCATCCGCGAACGCGGTTAGTTCCACAGCCTGCGGAGCGGGAACCGGCGACTTCGGGCAGCCGGTGTCAGCGCGGCAGCTACAACTCGCGGGCGAGCGGAAATCATTTTAGTGATACTCTTAGTCTGGCGGGGCCCTTTGCGCTTGCGCCAAAACGCGCGGCGGGCAACTTAGCAGCCGCCTCGGAACGCTCACGTGGCGGAATGGCAGACGCGTACGGCTCAGGACCGTATGGGGAAACCCGTGGAGGTTCGACTCCTCTCGTGAGCACCATCCACCTGGTGCGCGTGCCAAAGAATTGAATTGTCTACCGCAGTTGTAGCCAGGGGCGTCGACCCGGCAGCGCGAAGACCCGGCGCGGCAACAGCCGGGATGAGCGCCCCCCGGCTACAACTCCAACTCTTCTCCTCTTGGAAAAGAGGCGCCTGCTCCGAGCAGCCAGACCTTCAGCAAGAGAAGAACGTTCGGTCCGTTCGTTAGGCGAATGCTGGATCCGGAGACCTTCCCAAGGCTGCCGCCGTGAGTTTTAGCGGCTTGACGGAATGTCTTGCAAAAGTAGGGTAGAAGCCTAGTCCGCGGTGGATTGGAGTGGGAGCTGGTGTCCCACTCTTTTTTGTCTGCGGGCTCGATGCTTTATGAACGCCGAGTTTATCGCCATGCTGGACTACCTCGAGCGGGAACGCGGAATCAAGCGCGACATCCTGCTGGAAGCGGTTTCGAACGCCCTGCTTTCCGC
>JACCTI010000091.1 GCA_013812515.1 Chthoniobacterales bacterium | reverse complement strand
CGTCTGGCCAGCAGGTCTACAAAGTGAAGGTCATTTACAGACGCGACCCAAAGGGGTGGCGGGTAGTGGAATTCGACCGGCCTTAGAGAGTCCCCCGACGTTTTCCGCAAGGAGAATGGGAGGGAGCTGGTGTCTCCGTTTACTCCTGCACAGAGGGAAGGGGAATTTGCACTGGTGGAGCCGACGGCAGGCGTATCGGACACGCCATTCGATCTGTTGTCGAACAGGCTTGCCTTCGTCGAGGAGGGAACGGCGCGAAGTTGGCATTATTACGTTCATGGAGTACACGGCGTCCCAGCATTATTTTCGTCTCGCGACGCGGTGAGCGAAGGACCCGTGTTCTTAAGACCGGTACGCCGGGCTCGCTTAAGTTGGCGTGCGACCTAGGTTTTCGTGGCACAGGCCCGGGGGACTCGACATCTCTCGGAATTCTCGTTAATTCAAGATTCTGCCAAATGGCTAGCTCTGTGCCAGCTGAGAAGGAGGACCGGATCGTCTTCCAATCCGGACCGCGAAATATCTCGGTCCGTGACGTGATCGACGCGGCGCACTTCCGCGGCGAGACCGATGCTTTTTGGAACGGCTTGCTCGCGCGGGTCCATGCCCAAGGGGAAGCCAGCCAAAGCGACGCCGAGCTGGATGAAATGGCACTCGAGCAAGCGTCGATTGCCTTCCGTTATAAGTACGATCTGATCACGGCCGAGGAGACGGAGCAGTGGCTCGAAAACCGTGGATTAACACTGAGCGATTTCAGCGAATACTTCGCGCGGGCAGAGTGGGCGAAAGCGCACCGTCCAAATTCGAAGCCTGAGGAGATCCCGTTTGTGCAGGCACCAGCGGAGGAGCGCGAGCTGCTCACGGTGGATCTTACGCTCGAAGGCGAATTGGACCGAATGGCGACGCGGCTGGCCTGGCGGGTCGCGAACCACGAAAGCAGTGAGGCGGGCGAACTCGGACCGGCGCTGATCGATCCTGAACGGGAGCGTTTCTGGCAGCGTGCCGGAGTGCAACGCGTGGAAATGGATGCGTGGCTGGGCGCGCTCGGACGTGACCGCGATTGGTTGGATGACAATCTAATCATGGAAGCCGCCTACCGGCAGCAATGCGCGAAGCTTCTCACGCCAGAGGCGCGGGCGCGGGAAATTTCAGCCTTGCGGCTCCCGCTGACGCGGCTCGACATCGAGACGATCGAGTTTGACTCCCAGGATGCAGCGCGTGAGGCCTTTCTCTGCGTGCGTGACGACGGCATGTCGATGGAGGAAGTGGCGCGGGAGGGGCGCTATCCCTATCGAGGAGATGAGATGGTCCTTGAGGCAATCCCGGATGAGTTGCAGCAAAAATTCCTCAGCCTTTCCCCGGGAGCGGTGCTCGAGCCGATGCCGCGAGAAGATGGATTTCTCCTTTCGCGGCTACGCGGCAAAAAAGAACCGAAGATAGACGATGCTGATGTCTGCGCGCGGATCGAGCGCCGGATTCTCGATCGTTACTTTTCCGACCTCACCTCCAGATGGATAGAGTGGCGGATTCTCTTCAACCCACCCGAATGAGAGTTCAAGACGAGGAGGTTCTACAGCGCTCATCGCTCTTTCGGTTTCTGCCGAAGGAGCACTTCGAGCGGGTGCGCCCGCTCCTGCATGAGGAGCGCTATGAATTCGGTGACGTCATCGTGCAGCAGGGCGAACCTGCGGATTCGTTCTACGTGCTTCTTTCGGGACGAGCGCGCGCAATCAAGATGGATACGAAAGGTGGTGAGATTGCGCTCGCCACGTTGCGACCCGGAGACGTCTTCGGTGAAGCCGCGCTGGGTGAGGGAGGGACGCGCAGCGCATCGATTCGTTGCAGCACTTCCGTAGAGATTCTCCGCCTGGCGCGGGCGGATTTCCTCGCCGTTTGCGAGCAGGTTCCGGAGCTGAAACATCAAGTGGAGCTGACGCGCCGACATCGCGCCCTACAGGGATTCCTCTACCAATTCAGCAATTTCGGCCGGCTGCCCGCGCCGGCGTTGCGGAGCTTGATCGAGAAGCTCGACCCGGTGGAAGTGCAGAAAGGAAACCTCATCATTCGCCAAGGCGCAGAGGCCGGGCCGATGTTCATTCTCGAGAAAGGACGGGCGCGTGCTTTTCACGGCGCGAATGGCCGGGAGCTGAATCTCGCGTTTTATCGTGACGGAGATTTCTTCGGTGAGCTTTCGATTCTGAACGGTTCGCCGCGCGCGGCGTCGGTGGAAGCGTTTACGGATTGTCGGCTACTCGCGCTCGAGCCCTCGGAAGTTCAGGACCTGAAGCATAACTTCCCGGAGTTCGGCAAGCTGATCGAGGAACGCCTCGCGCAGTACCAGGCGAAGGCAGAAGCGCGCGTGCCACTGGATTTTTCGGTCGAGGCATTACCGGCGGAAGTCACGGCGCACAACAAAGTCGAAGTCGATGAGCAGGCAGATGCAGCGGCGGCCCGCAACGGCAAGGCGGATCCGTTCGCCGACGAGAGCGGCTTGTTTCAAAAGCGCCGTGGACGCATTCGCAAGATCGAGCACGTCACGCAGATCGACGAGATGGATTGCGGCGCGGCGAGCCTCGGCATGATCTGCCGGCATTTCGGACGGAAGGTCAGCCTGACCCGCATCCGGCAGCTCTGCCATACCTCGACGGACGGCACGAGCCTGAAGGCGATGTGTCGCGCGGCGACCGAGCTAGGGCTGGCGGCGCGCGCTCTCAAAATTTCGCTCCGCAACCTGCCGCATATGCCACTACCGGCGATCATTCATTGGGAGGGCAACCACTGGATGGTGCTCTTCGACGTCAACGAGAAGTTCGTCCGCGTCGCCGATCCGGCGCTCGGGATTCGCCGGATCGCGCGCAAAGATTTCGAGATGAACTGGTCGGGCTACGCCGCCCTCTTCGATTATACGACCGCGTTCGAGAAGGCCCCGGAAAGCAAGCCGACGATCGCCTGGGTTCTGCCATTTCTGGCCAAATTCAAGGTGACACTGCTGCAGGTGCTCATGCTGGCGGTGGCGGTTTCGTT
>JACCTI010000083.1 GCA_013812515.1 Chthoniobacterales bacterium | reverse complement strand
ATTCCGCGCAGGCTGCTGCCAGATTGATCAGATTCTTCGCTGCGCTCAGAATGACATTTGATTTTATGAAATGGCGTCCAGGAGATAGACAAACAGTGATGAGCCGAGCACCTCCCTGGTGCAGTGTATGGGAGGGATCGGGACTGGCCATGCTTCAACTCCTTGTGAGGCGTATAGCCACGGCGCTGTGTCGCCGTGATATGCGCGGCACGGAATTGAGCGAGCGGCGTCTCGACTAAGGCCGGAATGAGACATCGCGGCGCATTCCTCCATTTAGGTTTAATTATAAGTCTTTCTACTGGATAGCTTTAACACACAGAACCGAATAGTTTATTGGACTTCTTGTCAGGCAATCGCGCTCGCTTAAAATTGTTGGCCACCGACGGAGATGGCAAAGAAAATTAAACGTAAGGCGGTTCATCCGAGGCTGCCAATGCAGCAGCAGCTGAATCTTGAGCACGAAGGCAGATACTTCGACCTGCGGGAGATCTTCGATTCTCTCAACGCCCGTTTCTTTCGCGGGCGCCTTCGGAGTTACAAAGTGGTTTGGGGCCGACGGCGCAAACGCCGGCCGAAGGAGCTCTTCATTTTCGGCACCATCCAGGAGGAGGACCGCATCATTCGGATCAATCCACGGCTTGATCAACCATTCGTCCCACTCTGGTTTTTGAAGTACGTGCTTTACCACGAGATGCTGCATTCCGTTGTCCCGGACGAGATCGGACCCGGCGGCCGGCGCCGCGTCCACACGGAAGAGTTCTATCGGCGCGAGCGCGAGTACCCCTCATACCGGCGGGCGCGGCGTTGGGAAGATGAGAACCTCGCTCGCTTTTTCCGCTAAGGCTTCAACCACGGCGATCACGCTGCGCCGCGCCATCGGAACATCAGCAACCTACTTGCGCTGCGACGCAACCGGCGCCTGCTGGGAATCAGACGGTAAGGGTGTCGTTGCTACGTTCTTTTTGATGAGATACCAGAGGGCGGTCGCGAGCAGGAGCGCGATCACTTTCGCCTGCCAGTTGTTCAGGATCAGTTTCTTCATAGGTGCCGTGGAGCAGAAGTTCCCCGAGGCGTTTACGAAAAGTTTCCGGCGTGAAGTTCCGCTCCATACGGCGCCGATGGCAGATCGAAATGGCCCCGGTCTCTTCCGACACGATCACCGCGATCGCGTCCGATTCTTCGGTTATCCCGAGCCCGGCGCGGTGACGTAACCCAACGTCGCGATCCAGCGACTCGCGCTGGCTGACCGGGAAAATACATGCGGCCGCCACGACGCGGCCATTACGAATGACCACCCCGCCATCGTGCAAAGCGCTTTTCGGATGGAAGAGGGTGAGGAGAAGCTCGACGGAGAAAACCGCGTCCAGCTCCACTCCTGTCTCCTCATAAATGCGAATCGACGTATCGTGTTCAATCGCGATGAGCGCGCCGAATTGCTTGTTCGCGAGCTGGCTCACCGCCTCGGCGATGTCGTGCACGGTCTCGCGTTTTTCACTCGTTAGGGAAAAGATTGGGTGCCCGCCCAGAGCGGCCAGAGCCCTCCGCAGTTCAGGTTGAAAGATCACCACAAGGGCGACCGCGAGGAAAACGGAGAAGCTGCGAACGATCCAGCTGATCACCGTCAGGTTCAGCAACTGCGAGATCAGCGTGAGGGTGAGGAAGACAATCGCCAGACCCGTGAGCACTTTCGCGCCCCGCGTTCCGCGAAAATAAAGATAGCCGTAGTAGATGCCGACGCTCAGCAGCACGATTTCGATCAGGCCGCGCCATTGATCGAGCCAGAGCTGAACGACGTGCTGGATCATCGCATTTCGCCCAAGGCTTCGGCGATGCGCAAAGCAGCGCGGTTAGGCCTGACATCATGCACGCGCAGCACGTCGGCGCCGCGTTCGCGCAGTAACGCGGTCAACGCCACCGTCGGCGCAAGACGCAGGGCCGCCTCAGGCGAGCCGAGGATGTTCCCGAGAAAGGATTTGCGCGAGACGCCGACGACCAGCGGTCGATCCTCAATCCGAAGACGGGCGAGACTGCGAAGCAACTCGAGGTTGTGTTCCAGCGTTTTTCCAAACCCGATTCCCGGATCAAACGCAATCATCATGGGATCAATGCCGTAGCTTAGGGCGCGGTCATATTGTTGTCGAAAAAATTCCCCCACTTCCGCAACGACGTCGCCGTAATGAGGGGCGGTTTGCATCGTCCGTGGCGTTCCCTGCATGTGCATGATGATGAAAGCCGCGCCGCGCTCTGCGACCAGAGGCATCATGGCTTCATCACCGCGTCCGCCCGTGATGTCGTTAATGATCGCCGCACCCGCATCCAAGGCAGCACGGGCGACCCCGGCTTTCGAGGTATCGATCGAGATCAACGCTCGCGTCTTCGCAGCTCGCAACCGATCGATCACTGGAAGAACGCGCTCCCGTTCCTCTCGTTCCGAAATTCCGCCCGCCCCGGGGCGAGTGGATTCACCACCTACGTCGATGATCTGCGCGCCTTCCTCGATCATCTCCAGCCCGTGCTTTACCGCTAAGTCGGTGTCGAAGAACTCACCCCCATCCGAGAACGAATCGGGCGTGACGTTCAGCACTCCCATTAACATGCCCCGCGCCGCGAGGTCGAACGTTTCGCCGGCGATTTTCCAGAGCACGGCAGCCATGAGGCTTCAGACTATCACGGGAAATCGTTTATTCGATTGAGTCGTCTGACGGAGCGGCGACACTCCGTCGCTGTCCTGGCCCCGAGGTTAGGACTGACATCACCTCGACCGGCGATAAGAGTGTCGCCGGTCCGATTACCGCGTGACACCGAAAACTGAACAGCTCAAGCAGGAGATCCTGCGAATTCTCTCCGCGCCCAAATACCGTCCTTTGGATAAGACCGAACTCGCAAAAGTGCTCGGCCGAAAGAGCGGCGTCCGAATGGGATTGAACGAGACTCTCCGTGAGCTGGAGCGTTCCGGAGAGATCGCGCGCATCCGGAAGAACCGCTACGTCCTCCCGTCCGAGGCCGATCTGGTGACAGGTCTGCTGCACGTGCATCAGGCGGGTTACGCGTTTCTCTCTCAGGAAAACAAGCCTGGCGAACAGGACCTCTACATCTCGGCCGACAATACCGGCACTGCCATGCACGGCGACCGCGTCGTGGCGCGGATCACGCGCGACGAACATTACGCTCGCGCCCGGGGCGGAACGGGCCGCGCCGAAGGCCGCGTGATCCGGATTTTGCAACGCGCGCACGACACGATTGTCGGCACGCTCCAGCAATCGCGAAATTTCTTTTACGTGGTGCCGGACGATCCGCGCATCGTACACAACGTTTACGTGCAGATTCCGCCGCGCCCTCCCGTAGCGGCCGTCTATGACCGCCGGGTAGTTGCGCCAGAGGAAGAAGATCGGCGGTCGCAGACCGCCGCTACAGGGGCACGGATCGGCGACAAAGTAGTCGTTAGACTGGAAGCTTGGGAATCGCGGCATGTGAATCCCGAAGGCGAGATCGTTGAGATTCTGGGACCAGCTTCCGCACCCGGCGTCGACATGTTGTCGATCATCCGGAAGTATCACCTTCCGACGGAATTTCCTCGGGCCGTCATCGAGGCAGCAGAGCAGATCCCGGAGACGATTGGCGCAGAGTTATGCGAAGGACGCGAGGATCTGCGGGACCAATTTGTTGTCACCATCGATCCGGACGATGCGCGCGATTTTGATGATGCGATCAACGTCGAACGGCTGCCCGGCGGCGGCTGGAGTCTCGGCGTGCACATCGCGGATGTGGCTAGCTACGTCACGCCGGGGAGCGAATTGGATCGCGAAGCGCGCCAGCGCGGCAACAGCGTTTATTTGCCGGATCGCGTGATCCCGATGCTGCCGGAACGCCTGAGCAACGGCGTCTGCAGCCTTCGGCCGAAGGTGGATCGTCTCACGCATTCAGTGTTCATCCAGTTCAGCAAAGACGGCCAGGCGCGGAAGGTGCGCTTCGCGCGCACGGTGATCCGCAGTGCTCGCCGGCTTACCTATCGGGAAGCGTTCGCGATTTTGCAGACGGAACCCAGTGACGAATTAGGCGAGCGATTGCACGTCGCCTGGGAGCTCGCATCGGTTCTGCGCCGCCGGCGTTTCGAGCAGGGCTCACTCGAGCTCGACTTCCCGGAAGTGAAAGTGCGCCTCGATTCTGAAGGCAAACCGATTCTACTCGAGCGCATCGAGAACGACGAGTCGCATCAGCTCATCGAAGAGTTCATGCTCGCGGCCAATGAAGCCGTCGCGCTCGAACTCAAGAACCGGCTCATCCCGGTGATCTATCGCGTGCACGAGAACCCTGATCCGGAGAAGCTGGCGGAATACCGTGAGCTCGTGCTCAGCTACAACTACAAAACGGGCGACCTGACGCATCGCGCGGAACTCCAGCGCTTACTCGCATCGTTTCGCGGCAAACCGGAAGAGCAGGCGCTCAAGATTGGCCTTCTCAAGAGTCTGAAGCGCGCCCGTTATGCGCCGCAGCCGCTCGGCCACTACGGATTGGCGAAGAACAACTACACACACTTCACCAGCCCGATTCGCCGGTATGCCGATCTCGTTGTGCATCGCGCGCTCGCGGGTCGGGACAACCGCCGCCAGGCCCGTGGTGACATGGGCCAGATGTCTTCGGTGGCTGAACACATCTCGGCGACGGAACGGGTCGCGGCCGAAGCGGAGATCGACGCGGTCAAGATGAAGAAGCTCGAGTTCTTCCAGCGGCAGATGGACGCCAAAGATCCGCAGATCTTCCGCGCGTCCGTCCTTGAGGCGAAGAACTTCGGCCTCGTTGTCGAGCTGCCGGATGTTTTGCTGACCGGCCTGATTCACATCTCATCCCTGACGGACGATTTCTACATCTTCAATCAGGCGCAACGCCAGCTGATCGGCCGTCAATCCCGGCGACGTTTTTCTGTTGGCGACGAGTTGCGCGTTCATGTCGCGCGTGTCGATCTTTTCAAGCGTCAGGTTGACTTCGCGATCGTGGAAGAGGCGAGGGGACGAAAACGTCGCGTGTCCCGTTAGGGAATGGCTTAATGACTGATCGCCGCGCATATCCTTTCGCGCTGCCACGCCGCTCCCGTCCGGCGTGAGCGAATGGCGCCCCGACCCAGCGGGGCGGCTCTTCTCGATGAGTGGCCGGCAGAACGCATTCGCGTAAACAGTTTGTATCTGATCGAAGCTGAAATGTTCTTCCAATCATCCCGTCCGTCTGGATAGACTCCGCACCCGAGCAGATGGACAGCGTGATCGAGGCCAAACAGTTGCAGATCGAGCGGAAGCATTTTCACGTCGAGCTGCGAGAGAATAATCGGGGAAAATTCCTCCGCATCACCGAGGAAGCACATGGGCGCCGCAATACGATCATTATCC
>JACCTI010000222.1 GCA_013812515.1 Chthoniobacterales bacterium | reverse complement strand
CGCGCCGGGATGTAACTGGCGAGTAAAGCCGCCGCACTCAGCAACAGCACTACTGCCACGTAGGTGAAGACGTCGTTCGCTGCGATGCCGTAGAGCAAACTGCCTAGGAGACGCGTCGCGGCGAAGGCCGCGAGCAGTCCGAGCGCGAGTCCAATCATCACGACGGTTGCGCTTTGTCGCAAAATCAGGCGGAGCATGTCTGAGCGTTGTGCTCCGAGCGCCATCCGAATCCCGATCTCGGTGGTCCGCTGCGAGGTGATGTAGGACATGATCCCGTAGAGTCCCACCATCGCGAGCACGAGGGCCGCGCCGGCAAAGACGCCCAGTACCACCATGCTGAAGCGACGATCGTCGAGAGAGGTCGAGACCACTTGCGCGAGCGTCTGAAAATCTGTCGGCATCTCCGCATCCAAGGCGCGCGCTTCCCGCCGCATAGCCGTGATCAAGGCCGCGGAATCGCCATGGCCACGCAGGACGATGGCAAACTCCGAGGCCGAGCGGGGCCGCTGCAAGTAATTCGCGTAGACCATCGCGCCTGGCTTCGCGTCCAACCCATCGTCCCGGATATCGCCGACTACGCCCACGATGTGGAGGAAATGCAGATCGCCATCCATCCCGCCAAACTGCAACTGCTTCCCGATCGGGCTTTCGTTAGGCCAGGTTCGCCGCGCGAGCGTCTGACTGACCAACGCGGCGTGTGGAGCGTCCGGGCCGTCGGATTCCTGAAAGAGACGCCCCTCGACGAGCGGAATTTCCATTGCCGCAAAATAACCGGCGCTGGCCACTCGATATTCCGCGTAGCCGAGCCGCGCAGTTCCGGCCAGCGCGGCAAACTGCTGGTTCAATTCCTCCAATGTCTCCGCCGGCTTCGCGCCCTCTTCGATAATGAAAGTGCCGTTGCCCCCATGGCCGCTCATCGGTAGTGAATTGATCCCGCCGACCGCCATCACTCCGGGGAGGGCCCCGAGGCGGTCGAGCAGCCGGCCATAGGTGTGCGCCAGCCGGCGCCGATCTGATTCCTTTTCCGGGTCCGCTTGCGAGATGTGCATCGCGACCGCGCTCTCGGGTTGAAACCCGGGATTCACCTCCAGCAAGCGTTGAAAACTCCGACCGAGCAAGCCCGCCCCGACCAGAAGCAGCAGCGTGAGCGCCACCTGCGAAATGATCAGCAGATTGCGCAGCCTCGAAGCGGAACGGCCAGTCGAACTGCCTCGGCCCGCTTCCTGCAAATCGCTTTGCAACTGTCCGTTGGCGACATGCATCGCGGGCACCAGTCCGAGCACGATTCCGATCGCTACAGAGATGCCGAGCGAGAAAGCGAAGACCGAAAGGTTGACCCCAATTTGCCCTACGCGCGGCAGATTCCCGTGGTAAAGCCCCACCACCAGATCAACGCCCCAGAAAGCAAACAGGACTCCGAGTGCGCCGGCGCAAAGCGTCAGCACCACAGTCTCGACGAGAAATTGTCGCGCCAACCTCCAGCGGGAAGCGCCCAGCGCCGCGCGTAAGGCAATCTCCTTTCGGCGGGCTGTCGCCCTAACGAGTAGTAGATTGGCCACGTTCGAACAGGCGATCATAAGTAACAAGCCAACCGCGCCGCACAGTATCCAGAGAATGCCGCGGACATCCTTGACCATGCGTTCGCGCAAAGGAGTCATCCCGAAGCTGACGGCATCGATTCGCGTCCCGTGTTCGCTCTTCAGTTGCTGGCCGATGGCCGCAATCTCCGCGCGCGCTTCGGTAGGCGAAACACCCTCGCGCAGCCTTCCGGCCACGCTCCAGTTGTGACCCGTGCGCGAGGGATTCGGCGGAAAAATCGCAGCCGGATACCAGAGTTCGACAGTCGGCGGGAACTCGACTGACGGCGGCAACACCCCGATGACGGCAAAGCTGCGACTCTCGAAACGCAACGTCGCACCTTCGAGGTTCGTCTGCCCACCCAGCATTCGTTGCCAGAAACCGTAGCTGACCACTGCCACTGGATTGCTCGCCGTGCCCGAGTCCGCCGAGAAGAGTCGGCCGATGATCGGCGCGACCCCGAGAACGCGAAAAAAATCATCCGAGACCGCGCAGGCAACTGCCCGCACCGGTTCGCTTCCCCCGGCGACAGCGACGGGGCTGAAATTGTACTTTGCCAGCGCCGCAAAGCTTCGGCTGCGCGCGCGCAGATCATCGAAGTTCGGCTCCGCGAATGCCATCCCTCTTCCCTTCTCATTCAGCTCGCGCAGTTCGACGATTCGCTCCTGCGCTGGATAAGGCAGAGGCCGCAGCAAGACCGCGTCGAGGACGCTGAAGATGGCGGTCGACGCTCCGATCCCCAGCGCGAGCGTGAGCACCGCGATGATGCTGAAAGCAGGCGCTTTCATCAGCATTCGCAGGGCGTATTTGAGATCAACTACCATGGAGATTTCTCGTTAGGCAGTGGGTTATTCGTAACGAAGCGCGATCATCGGATCGACCTTCATGGCGCGGCGCGCCGGGATGTAACTCGCGAGTAACGCGGCGGCGCCTAACAAGCAGACGACGGTTGCGTAAGTCAGGACATCATTCGCCCCGACACCGTAGAGCAAGCTCCCGAGGAGGCGCGTCGCCGCGAAGGCCGCGAGCAATCCAACCACGAGGCCGATGGCCACGACGGTGAGGCTCTGCCGCAGGATCAATCCGAGCATGTCGCCGCGTTGCGCGCCCAGCGCCATGCGGATGCCGATTTCGCGGGTGCGTTGCGTCACGCTGTAGGCGATCACGCCGTAAATTCCGATCGCCGCCAGAATCATCGCCACGGTCGCGAAGATGCCGAGCAACATCATGTTGAAGCGCGGCTGCGCCAGCAGCCTGCTCATCAACACTTCCATTGATTCGAAATCGCCCGCGAAAACATCCGGGTCCTGCTCGTGCACGATTCTCCGCACGGCCGCGTTGAGGCCGGCAAGGTTCGCGTTCGCGGTGCGCAGAGTTATCCCGACCCGGCGCCCCGGTGCTTGCTCGAACGGTTGATAGATTTCCGGCAACGGGACTTCGCCTAACTGATTGTGCCTCGTATCGGCGACTACGCCGATCACTTCGAATGCCTCAGGCTTTCCGCCTTCCCGATCGAGGAGCACGAGCTGACCGAGCGGATTTCCGATCGGCAGAAAACGCTGCGCGAAGGTTTCGT
>JACCTI010000073.1 GCA_013812515.1 Chthoniobacterales bacterium | reverse complement strand
CTTGCGGTTCACGACGTCGAGCTGGCCCTTGAGATAATCCTCTTTGCCTAACGGAATCAGGATCGGCCAGGCATTCGCGCCGAGCTTTTTGCGCATGCTGTCTATCGACATTTCGAAGTCGGCGCCGACGCGATCCATTTTATTAATGAAGGCGATGCGTGGAACGAGATACTTGTTCGCCTGACGCCAGACCGTCTCCGATTGAGGCTGCACACCCGCCACCGCGTCGAACACCGCGATCGCGCCATCGAGCACGCGCAATGAACGCTCCACCTCGGCGGTGAAATCGACGTGACCAGGTGTGTCGATGATGTTCACGCGCATCTTCACGCCTTCAAACATCTTGTAGACACCCGGCTCCGGCTTCTGCATCCAAGCGCAGGTTGTCGCGGCGGACGTGATCGTGATACCGCGCTCGCGTTCCTGCTCCATCCAGTCGGTGACGGTGGTGCCTTCATGCACCTCACCGATCTTGTGGATCATGCCGGTGTAGAAAAGGATGCGCTCCGTCAGCGTCGTCTTACCGGCGTCGATGTGCGCAGCGATCCCGATGTTCCGCGTCTTTTCGAGGGGGAACTTACGGTCCGGTGAATTCGGATTCGTCGTTGCCTGAGGTTTATCGAGAGTCGCAGTAGCCATTCGGTTAAAAATTCGGAATTCGAAATACGAAATCAATCCCGAGTGAGGAATAAGCAAACGCGGTCGTTGCGATCGGAGTATTTCGGACTTGCTGAGTCTTCACTGTTTCGAGTTTCGAATTTCCGCATCGCGGCGTTACCACCTGAAATGGGCAAATGCGCGATTCGCTTGCGCCATTTTGTGCGTGTCGTCGCGCTTCTTGATCGCGTTGCCTTGACCAGCCGCCGCGTCTTTCAATTCCGCCGCGAGCGCGTCGGCCATCGGCATGCCGCGGCGGTTATCGGCGTAGGTTACGATCCAGCGCATCGCGAGCGACACCTGACGTGCCGGCGTCACTTCCATCGGCACCTGATAAGTCGCACCGCCGACGCGACGTGACTTTACCTCGAGACGCGGCCGGACGTTTTCGAGCGCTTTATTTACGACTTCGAGCGGATCAACCGCGTCGGAATTCTCCCGCGACTTCTCGATTGCAGTGTAAACGATTCGCTCCGCGAGGGACTTCTTCCCCCGCTTCATCACGGTAGAGATCAGGCGCGCGACGGCCACGCTGCCATAGCGCGAGTCGACCTTCTCCTCCTTCTTGTACACTTTCCGCCGACGAGACATGTGATTTCGTTTCCGTACCTATGAAATAGCTGAGCTCTTACTTCTTCTTCTTGCCGCCCTTTGCGCCGCCCGCGGCCGCCGCATCGCCCCCGGCTTTCGGACGCTTCGCGCCATACTTCGACCGGCTCCGGCGACGTCCATCAACCCCGAGGCTGTCGAGCGTTCCACGAACAATGTGGTAACGCACGCCCGGCAAATCCTTCACCCGTCCACCGCGCACGAGCACGATCGAGTGCTCCTGCAGGTTGTGCCCTTCACCGGGGATGTAGGCTATGATCTCCTGTCCATTCGTCAACCGCACCTTCGCCACTTTGCGCAAGGCAGAGTTCGGCTTCTTCGGCGTGCGCGTCATGACCTGCGTGCAGACACCGCGACGCTGGGGACAATTCTTCAGAGCCGGTGATTTCGATTTCACCGAAATCTTCTTCCGCCCCTTGCGAATCAGCTGATTAATCGTTGGCATTTGCGTAAGACACAAGCCGCCCGAACCGGACGAAACTCGTCGGAATTCGGGCGACAAAAAACCGCCTCAGGCAACGCGAACTAGCCACGCACCTGATGCGGGGAGCGCGCAATATAGGAACGAAAATTCCTGCTGCAAGATTATTTTGCGCCCCGCATGTAGCGAGTCGCGCCTTGGCAATGTTTAACCGCAGATCACGCGGATTCGATGGATTGGGGAGCGCAGGCTGCCAGCCTGCCGGTTTCGGCTGCTAGTCGAAACGAACTTTGTCCGATCTATTCTTCCACGCGAGCTTTCGATGTGCAAGTGCGAATTCTGTGTCTTGCATACTGTCTTACACGCTGCTAACTTTCGCCATGGAAACGACTCTCACGATTCGCCTCCCGAAAAAGCAGCGTGAGGCGCTGAAGCGGCGGGCAAATGCGCTGAACAAGAGCGAATCCGAAATTGTCCGGGAACTCATCGATCGCGAGACCGAGCAGAGTTTTCTGCGCGACCGTGTCCGGCATTTGATCGGGTCACTCGATTCGTCGCAAACGGTCGGAGGTCCTCATGCGCTCAAGGCAATTATCCGCAAGCGGAACTGGCGTAAGTGAGCGCCATTCTCCTCGACACTGGTCCGCTGGTCGCGCTCTTGGACGCTTCGGATTCCTCTCACGCCTTCGTTCAGAAACAGCTCGGCGATCTGAAGGGCCGCGTCGTTACCACAGCGGCAATCGTGACGGAGGCGATGTTCCTTCTTCACGATCTTCGGAGCGGCCCGGACCGGCTAGTGCGTTTTTTGGAAGACTTACAAACGGAAATCGCGGAGGTATTCGATAGTCGATCCTTACAAGTCGCGGCTTCTCTGATGGAGAGGTATCGAGACACACCGATGGATTTCGCGGATGCCACGCTAGTGATGCTGGCGGAACGCTTGAATTGCCCAGATATTCTGACTCTCGACGAGCGGGGTTTTCGCACGTTCCGCTACGGCCGAAACCGGCGCTTTCGTCTCGTGCTTCAGGACTGAAGCATTTTGTCTTGCCGCATTCCCGGCCGCTTTGTTGGTGACCAAGCGGTTTGTCTCGACGGGCCGCCTGGATCGCGACCATGCGGCGGTCGGTTTCTTGGACGCTGCGCACGTACAGTCTGAGGAGACTTGTTAGGCGGCCGATATTTTGGTAAACGAACGGAGAGTCAGGCACAG
>JACCTI010000065.1 GCA_013812515.1 Chthoniobacterales bacterium | reverse complement strand
GAAGCCCTCGCGCCGGAGAGCGGGAAGACGCAGTCGCTCACCTACCTCGAGATCAAACGCTAGCGCTCGTCACCGGAAAGTGGGTGACTGGCGTTTTTCCCAAATTGTGGTAAAGCTCGCGCCGATGACTCGCCTTTTCTCCCGCTCTTTTCTCGCCGTCGCTCTCCTCAGCTGTGTCGGACCCGCTCATGCCGCGCTAATCGTGAAACCCAACGTCGCTCCGGTTGTGACCAGTCCGCTCGGAAACTACCAGCAATACGATCAGGCGATCCGAGTGGTCGATCTGACCGGTTTCTTTCGCGATCCGGATGCATCGAGTGCGGTTCGCCTAACGACTTCTCTCGGTCCGATGAACTTCACGCTCGACGGCGAGACCGCCCCCCTCACCGTAGCGAATTTTCTAAATTACGTGAACTCCGGCCGCTATTTCAAAGTGGATCCGACGAACGGCGCCCTCGCCTCGCTCTTTATCCATCGCTCCGTGACAAACTTTGTGATTCAAAGCGGCGGATACATCGGCACGGTGTATCCCGGTGTGCCGACCGTCCTCCAAGGCACGGCGGTTGCCCCTTTTCCGCCGGTCAAGAACGAACCTTTCATTTCGAATCGACGGGGGACCATTGCCATGGCCAAGGTCGGGGGCGACCCGAATAGCGCGACCAGTCAGTGGTTCATCAATCTGGCGGATAACAGTGGAGGATCAGCGGCGCTGGACACGCAGAATGGCGGCTTCACAGTCTTCGGACGCGTGGCCGGGAGCGGGATGGCCGTGGCCGACGCCATCGCGGCGGTGCCGAAGTATCTCTTTGGGACCATTGGAGGCCCTTTCAATTCGCTGCCGCTCCTCGGTTACTCGCAGAACGATTACAACAACAACAAGCCGGTTCGTGTCTCGAACGTCATCTCCATCCCGGAGTTCACACAAATTCCGCCGCTGCAGTTCTCGGTCACGAGCAGCGATCCCACCGTTGCCACCGCGGCCGTCAGCGGGACCCGGTTGCTCGTGAGGGCCGCTAAACTCGGCTCCGCACAAATCACCATCACGGCCACGGATCTCGATGGCGCCACTGTTTCACAAAGCTTCGCCGTGACCGCGATTGGCGCGCCCGGCCGGATCCTGAATATTTCCACGCGCGCTAATTTCCCTCTCGGCAACGAAGCGCTCACCGCCGGCTTCATTGTGAACGGCGGACCTTCCAATCAAGTCGTTGTGCGGGCGGTTTCGTCCACGGCCGGAGTGGAAAATCCGCTCCACGATCTGGCGCTCGAGGTCTTCAACGCGCAGGGACAGTTGATCGCCAGCAACGATAACTGGGGCGATTCTCCGGACGCGCAGTTGCTCACGGACCTTCAGATCGCGCCGCAAAACGCGCGTGAATCCGCCGTCTTCCTGACGTTGCCCTCGGCGCAAACCGGCGTGATCAGCTACACCGCGCGCGTTCGCAGTGCGGACAGCAAGCCGGGGCGCGGCCTCGTCGAGGTCTACTCGGTCGATAGCGGACCCGGCTCCACCCTCAAGAATATTTCCACGCTCGGGCCGATCGGAATCAATGCGGACGTTCTGATCGGCGGATTTATTCTTCGCGGCGCCGACTTGCGCCGGCTCGTCGTCCGGGCTCGTGGGCCTTCGCTGACGAATCAGAATGTGCAGGGAGCCTTAGCGAATCCAAAGCTCGAGCTCTATAATAGCCAGGGCGTCGTGATCGGTTCGAATGATGACTGGCAAACCCATCCCGGCGCGGCGGAAATTCAACAATTCGGCCTGGCTCCTGAAAACCCGAACGAAGCGGCCGTTATCGCCACACTTCCGGCAGGCGCCTACACCGCGAAAGTGAGCGGAGTTGGTAACACAACAGGCGTCGGCCAAATAGAACTCTTTCAGGTGCAGTGAGGTAGTAGGTCAGCCGGCTGCGAAAGCATCTGCCAAAGATCATCGGCACTCCGCGAGGTTGTAGCCGGGGGCGCTGACCCCGGCCCGCTGGTTAGGGGCAAACGTCGCCGCACCCTGGAGGTGGAACGGAGAAACTCTGGCACGGGCTGAGGGAATCGTCGCCGCCCTCTGCGCAGGGAGCCAGAAAACCCAAAGAGGAGGCAACAAACAGCGCCGAGGCAGCATATACGTGAGTCACGTAGATCAGCGCCGCTTCACCGAAAGCGTTGATCGTAAGCGGCATACGATGCGTTGGTGTGAGACAAGCTAAAGCGCTGTAACGCCCGGAGCAAATCCGCCTAACGACACACAAGATCAGCGACCGCGCCCGAGAGCGCGCGTGGCTGCGGGTTGAATGTGGAAGTCATCGAAAGCCAGAACGCGGAGCGGCCAGCGGTTCGCTGCATCGTCTGGTTAGGCGTCATCTGGGCTTGCGGCGTTCTGCTCTTCGCTCTTGTGCGAGACGAAGTTTTTCGGGTTCGGTGTAAAGGCGCTCAAGAAGCGCACGCGTGAAATCAAGCAGATCCTCGGCGTCCTCCCGCGAGAGGCTTCCGGCATGCGCTCCGTCGTTGCCGTCTTCCTTTATGCAATGCGAGAGGTCACGCAGCCCCCCGGGCAACAAGGCATGGTCGAATAGCCAGGGCAGTCGAAGTCCGAGGCTTCGCCTAATGTGTTTGTTGAGACCGTCTGAATCC
>JACCTI010000063.1 GCA_013812515.1 Chthoniobacterales bacterium | reverse complement strand
GGTGAACGCGGACACTACGAGCTTGCGGCTGGTCGCGATCCGCTCCCGTTCATCGAAGCGCTGGAACGCTTCTCCAATGCTGGTGGGATGTTGCCGGAGCAGGTCTGGTTTCGCGACGATCTTCCCGAACGCGGCTACAAGCGCGGTGCGCCGACCGGCTCGGCGATGCCACTTTGCTGGGCACATGCCGAATATCTCGCGCTGGTTCGGAGCCGGGCCGATGGCGTCCCCTTTGATCGGGTTGCGCCCGCGTATCAGCGTTATGTGGTCGAGTGCCGGCGCGAGAGCGACTTCGAAATCTGGACCTGCGCGCATCGTCCCGATCGCATTCCCCGCGGCAAGACCCTGCGAATCATCTGCGAAGCGCCTGCGGAAGTACAATGGTTCGCAGACGGCGCCCCGCGCTCCGACGTGCCGGCTGCGGCGACAGCGTTTGATCTCTGGTTTGCAGATCTGCCGACTGCTGAGCTTCCAGCTGGAACGCGGATCGAAGTCCGAGTCAGGTTCGCAAATGGCGGGCCGGACGTGAGCGACTACGTGAAGATCGACAGTTAATGGAGCCAGCCGCCTGTCGCCTGGATTGGTTGGGTTGAGCCAGACTCCGTGACCCAAATCGCCACTGCGCCAGGCTTGCGACTCGCATCGCGCGCAGGCTCTATTTTGAAACGCGCATCGCCGCCGCTCCCTGCCAATTGCGCGGTCGAAAGGGAAAGCACAACGAAATCATGCAGCAGCTTGCGCCCGCGGTTTTCACCAGCGCGCACGTTTGTCTCCAAACCAAAGCCAAGCGTTGCCATGTAAACATCGAAGGCGGGACGCAGCGCTGTCGCAGGCTGGAAGGTAACCACCACATTCCGATCGTCCGTGATCGCCGCCTTCAGCACGCCACCGGCTTCACGCGACGATGCAGGCACGCTGGCCTCGCGCCATTCACGCCCATCGAGCACGAACCCCGGCGTGTAGACAGTGCTCGTATTCCAAGCCGCGGCGTAGATCCTTTGTCGCTGCGTCCAAAGCTTTGATGCGAACGGATCGCGCCAGCCAAGGCTATCCCAATAGTCGACGTGGAATGCGACCGGGACGAAGTCACGCCACAGCGCAGGGTCCCGCTGCAATCTGCTGAAAGCAGCTTCCGCGGGTGGACAACTGCTGCAGCCTTCGGAAGTAAAAAGCTCGAGCAGACGAGTCCGCGTCGGTTTGCTTTCGAAGGCAAAATCGCGCGCCAAGGTCGCAGGAGCCGACATGATCCAAATACAGAACGAGCAAAGAAGCAGACGTATCATCGCGATAAGAGGAGGCTGATCGACATCTATTGCAACGCACGGGAATAATCGCGGAACGTCCGGCTCCTATTTGCGAGTGACGGATCTATAATGCGAAACAACACCGCGGTTTTGATTCCGCTCGAAAACGTGGGGAGTTTCGCGCGTGCCCCGATGCCTTGTCTCAGTACGGCAACGGACATTTGTTTTTACTGGCTGAGCCGCTGGCCCCGCGCTATTGATGCGGTTGTGGCCGACCTGGACTTCAACCGCTTGGTTGAAGAACACTATCAGCCTCTCTATCGCTTCGCTTTTTCGCTCAGCCGGAACGAGCCTGACGCGTGCGATCTTGTCCAGCAGGCGTTCGCCACGTGGGCAGCGAAAGGTCACCAGCTGCGCGACACCTCCAAGGCAAAGACGTGGTTGTTCACCACGCTCTACCGCGAATTTCTCGGCCAACGCCGGCGCGTCGCGCACCTCGTCGATCCGGATGAAAACACGGAATTCGTCGAGCCGCCTGACGTCTCCCCTTCGGCGGCGAGGGCGATTGATGCCGCCAGTGTGCAACGGGCGCTTCATCGCCTGGAGGAACGGTATCGCGCGCCGGTCACTCTCTTCTACATGGAGCAACATTCCTATCGGGAGATCGCGGAGATCCTCGCGGTGCCGATCGGCACGGTCATGTCGCGTATCTCGCGCGGTAAGGCTGAGCTCCGCAAAGCCGTCGGAGAACTTGCCCATGCCGAGACACGGAAGGTGATTCCGATGG
>JACCTI010000040.1 GCA_013812515.1 Chthoniobacterales bacterium | reverse complement strand
GGCACGATGAAGAAAGGCGGCATGAAAGAGAAGGAGGACGACGACAAGTAGGCCTCAGCTCACACGGGCTGCGATTCGGTTCGGGGTACTTCGAATAGACGTCCCCGTACCAGCTATTCTGAGCCGGTATCGAAAGATGCCGGCTCTTTGCGTTCTGCTGCGTTTCGGCCTGCCCGCCGCCCGCGTGTTGGAACGCCATGGGTCTCGGATATGTTCGCGGGACAGAGAGGACCGCGAACATTCTTGCAGAATTATCGACGTTCCGGGCCTCAGAGGAGTGACGACGGTACCAGAAACCATGCACCGAACTCGCCAGAATCATGCTCAATGCGAAGCAGCGTTTGGGTTCAACATCGAGCACTTACGAACCGAAAGGTCCGGACACTGCAGCAGCAAAGAGGATTGCCGCAAGCTCGCGCACTTGATGTGCGATCGCCCGCTAAGGGAACACTCAGTGGATGGTCCGCAGTGGGCCGACACGTGCGGCTACTTGGTGAATCGGCAATCGCCGCTGAGAGGCTTCCTTTCAGGAGGGGATGTTTCTCACTGCGTCCAGTCTTTCACGACCGAAGAGGAACGGCTGGCAGTACTAGATTCGAAGATGCGCAGCGCAGGTATTTCGAGCGTCTGCACAGCCATTTTATCGGCAGAAGCAATCGAGGCAGCGAAGCCGCAATTGCGAATTCCAGAAGCAGTACGAATTGCAGTTTGGCGCCGTTATGGCGGCAATTACGCACAATGCGAGGGCAGAGAGGATCTGGCGTTCAAGACGACCACTCCGCGTTTGAGTCGGATCTGCTCAATATCGCATTGCTTTACTCGGCTGCGCTCGTTATACCGCTAAACAAAACCGCCGGAAACCCGTTCACCAGCACGGGTCAAGGGCAACCCACAACAAATCAACCTCCAATCCTAATGAAAAAGTTCACTCTCATCACGAGCGCCTGCGTAGCGGCGCTCGCTCTCTCCGGACCTCTCACCGCATCTGCCGCTCCAGAGAAAGAGGCGTCGCCCTCCCCGAGCGCTTCTCCGGCGGACAGCACGGCCGCAGCTTCGCCCGAAACGAAAGCTCCTCGCGCAATTCAGTTCCGCGGATCCGTTGCGTCCGTAGATACAAGCGCGCAGACGTTCACGGTCGCTGGTAAGTCCACCTCGCGCGTCTTTAAGGTTACCGAGAAGACCACCGTGACCAAAGCGGGCGCGGCGGCGACGTTCGCGGACATCGCGGCGAATGAAAAGGTGACCGGGTCGTACTGGAAACAGGACGACGGCAGCATGGAAGCCAAGACGGTTAAGATTGGCGGCTCGGGCCGCGCGGCGAAATCTAGCTCCGGCAAGAAAGGGAAGAAATCAGACGCGACCGACGGGAGCACGAGTGCTTCGCCTTCCGCATCTCCGTCTGCTTCACCGGAAGAATAGCTCGCGCTATAGATGTCTGAGAGCCTGCGGCGGAGCAACCGCCGCAGGCTTCTTCTTTTCCGGCGGAAGCGATCGAGTAGCTTTCCAGCACACCTAACGAACGGCTTCGCCACGAGGCTTTCAGGTCGGCCGCTACCATCAGCCTTCGCGCGCGATCCAACCGCGCCGCCACCCGGTGCAAGAAATCGGCAAGCGATCGAGCCGGAGCCCACTGGTCTTCGGTTTCGCCCGAGGCTGCCTTGAAAATCGCCCTTCCCGACAGGATCACCGCTGACGATGCCCGCTTCCTGGCGCTCGCACAGCAACTGGGCCGCCGCCCGGTAACCGCGGACGCAAAACTGCGCGCTTCGGCTCCGGCGCTGACGCAGTCGCTGCCCGATGCATTGGGGCGAGCCTAAGATGAGCGGAGCCTCCGCTGACCGACCGGTGAACCGAACGAACTTCTATCCGTCGCGATCTGCAAAATCGGCCCGGGATCACTCATGAATCCGAGTCACTTCTTCGCCGAGTCAAAGCGCCGCAATGTTTACAAGGTGGCTGTCGCCTACGGAGTGGTGGGCTGGCTGCTCATCCAGCTGGCGTCGATTTTGTTTCCCACCTTCGAAGCGCCGGCGTGGGTGATAAAGTGTTTGTCACGGCAATCGTGTTTGGCTTCCCGGTCTCTCTCCTTCTTTCGCGGCCACTCCTGATTCACCGGTTTCTATGGAAGAGTTAATCAAGAAGGATTACGAGCGGCTCACAGGCACCTTCCGTCTCGTTTCCGGCATCATCGATGGCAAAGAGGTGCCCGAAAACGTGCGGAGCCAGACGATTCTTGTCACGGATCACAATAAGTTCACCGTCTCAGATCGCGGAACGGCGGGCACGAGCGCGGCCGGGACGTTCACGATCAACCCGAACCGCGTCACCGAAGACAGCTGACTCGGTGCAAGCCACCGGCCAAGACAAAGGGAAAACGATGTTCGGCATTTACGAGATCGTCGATGACAATCAAAAACGCGCCTGCTGGGCGCCCGTTGGAAAAACAAGACCAACGGCGTTTACTTCGGAAAAGGGCAGCGGCCATATCCTGCAGGTCTGGGAGCGCGTTAAGAAATAGATTAGTCGGCGTGGATTCGGCTCCGCAGGTCGGGCCGTGTCGAGAGTGCCGCCAAGGCGCGCCGTTACTTAGCATCGCTAACACTGCCTAACGGAAATACCCGATCGATTTCCTCGAATCAGGCATCGTCCCCTTTTAGTGCAATAGAAACGTTCGGAAGCGCAGGGGCCGACTGGACTCGTTATTACCCGCGCGACCATAACACCTTGACAGCCGACGTAGTAACGCGTGCGATCCGGCCGTATGGCGAGCTTGGAAAACGCCGCAAGCGGTCGGAAACGAACTGACCGCATTCCCCAAAGGCTACCATCGCGTTCGTCAATTTTCCCGATTGGCCGGATGATCAGACCCTCTCCTTGACTGAGATCGTCGAAGGTCAGCCCAAGCCATTCCCGAATGAAGAATGGAGCAAGCCTGGGGCTGCGGGTTCGCCATTTCATTGCGTGCAGAGCGTGGTGGCGGATGATCAGGACAACCTCGTCGTTAGACGAGATTTGCTCCGGATGTTTAGAGTCGACTGCCACGTTTACCTGCTTCGACTTCCACAATTTTCGCCGTTAATGGTCCGGCTGATAAGGCAATGTGGCGGCCGGGGAAATAGTCGCGGTTTCGATCACGTCGCCCTCCGCTTGCGAGTCACGTGCGGGCCGAAGTGTCAGCTTACAGCGGGCATTTACCCGGAGGCTCTATCAGGCTGAAGTCGGATTCGCGCCCAGCTGCTTGAGAATCCCGAGCTCGCCCGAGCTGCCCCATCGCTCCGCGATCCGGCCATCCTCGAAGCGGGCGATCTGCACCCTGCGCGCTTTGATGTTCTTTCCGTCGGCGCGATGCCTTGGAAATCGCGCTCGTGTGTGCCGGTGATGCTATAGGCGATGGCGACGTTCTCCTCATCTGCCACCATCGGTTTGACTGCGACTTCGAGATCGGGAAAGGCCTCCCGAAATTTCGTGAAGAACGCGATGAATCCCTGCGGCCCCTTGCCTTGCTCCTGGGCGGGATCGTGATCCTTTAAGTCGGCCTCATCAGTTGAGTTAAGTGATAGAGCTTGCCGCTGTTGATCGCGGCTCCGAATGCTTTCTGCGTCGAGATGTTTTCCTGTCTGCCCATGAATTTTTCTTACCTTGTCGCCACTTCTCGATTTCGCCTGAGCCGATCTTCGCCTGGCACGAAAGCGACGAGCAGGGCCACTGCACCGACCACTATGTTCAGCCACGCGACGGCGTTGTTGACGTTCAGGAGCTGGACGATCAGATCGCTCACGCCCGGGACAAAGCGCAGCACACCGACCGCCAGCAGCAGGATGCCGAGAAAAATGCAAAAGCCTCGCGCGCGGTTTTTCCATCCAGCAAGAATGCCGATAACGCCGAGAACGATGTGGATGATGGCATGCGTCCGATTCGTAGTCAGACCTCCAAAGACCACGTCACTCGTTAGGCCCCAGAGCCCTTCGACCATGAGGAAGAGGCCGATTATGATGGCGAATAAGCTGCTCGCGCTTTTCCGTGTTTCGTCCATCTCTTTTTGCCAGCGCGGTCAGGGTTTCAACACGACCTTGATGCAGCCATCTTCTTTATCGCGGAAGGTCTTGTACATCTCTGGCCCGTCTTCCAGCGGACGGCGGTGCGTGATGATGAATGAGGGATCGATCTCGCCGCCCTCGATTTTGTCCAGGAGCGGCGCGAGATAACGCTGCACGTGGGTCTGGCCGGCGGTAATCGTGAGGCCCTTGTTCATGGCGGCGCCGAAGGGGAATTTATCGATCGCACCTATGTAAACGCCGGGCACTGAAATGGTGCCACCTTTGCGGCAGCACATGATTGCTTGGCGGAGCACATGGGCGCGGTCGGTCGCGAGAAAGACCGCCGCCTTGGCTTTGTCGAGCACCGCATCGAAGCCGCCGCGTCCGTGCGCTTCGGCGCCGACCGCATCGATGCAACGATCCGGACCGCGTCCATTGGTCATTTCCATGAGCCGGTCGTAAACGTCGGTCTCCATGAAGTTGATCGTCTCGGCTTTGCCTTTATCTTCCGCCAGGCGCAGCCTTTCGGGCACTCGATCGATTGCGATCACGCGCCCTGCGCCCAGCATCCATGCGCTCTGGATAGTCATTTGCGAGACCGGCCCGCAACCCCACACCGCGACTGTGTCGCCCGGTTCGATCCGGGCATTTTCCGCCGCCATGTAGCCGGTCGGAAAAATATCGGAGAGAAAGAGCACCTTCTCGTCCTCCAGGTCGGACTCGATTTTGATCGGCCCCACATCGGCGTGCGGCACACGCAGATACTCCGCCTGGCCGCCCGCGAAGCCCCCGAGCATATGGGAGAAACCGAAGAGACCGGCGGGCGATTGCCCCATCACTTCGGCCGCCATCTTCGCGTTCGGGTTGGTCGTGTCGCAACAGGAGTAGAGCGTCTTCTCGCAGAAAAAACACTTCCCGCAGGCGATGACAAACGGCACCACCACGCGGTCGCCCTCTTTCAATTTCGTGACTGCTTTGCCGGTCTCGACCACCACGCCCATGTTTTCGTGGCCGAGGACATCGCCCGATTCCATGGTCGGTTGATAGCCGTCGTAAAGGTGCAGGTCGGACCCGCAAATGGCGGTCGAAGTAATTTTGATCACGACGTCCCCCGGCTGCTCGATTCTCGGATCGGGCACATCTCTGTCGCAGCGGACATCTTCCTTACCGTGCCAGACGATTGCTCTCATATTTCATTTCTCACGGTTTAGTTCGACAAGGGAACGCCGGTCCCCGAATCGTTGGACGTCTGTGTGTTTCGGAAAGAGAAAGGAGCGGCGGTATCATACCGCCGTTTCGCAACCATGACAGGCGCCGCATCCTTTTTTACAGACCCGGAGCCATGATGCGCCGCGTTTTGATGGGCAGAGGAACGAACCGTCCGCACCGCTTGAAACCAACTCAGCTACTCAAACCAGGCGTCGCCTTCATCTTCATGGCGGCGATTACGGCCCGCGCACAGGATCCGAACAAACCCGAGCAGCCCCCGGCGAAGCCAAGAGCGTGAAGACGCAAGCGCTCGAAACGGGCGCCGAAATATTGCAGAGCGACGGGCCGCTCAACGCCGTTCACGCGCATCTCTGCGGCTTTCACTTTTATGCGGGCCGACCGTCGCAGCAGGTAATGGCTATTCATTACTGCGCCGGCATGAACGAAGAGATGCGGCAGTGCATCATCTACGACTCCGACCGCAAAGACGCTCGCATGATGGGCGTGGAATACATCATCAGCGAAAGGCTCTTCAACACCCTGCCCGAAGACGAAAAAAAGCTCTGGCACAGCCATCGCTACGAAGTGCAATCCGGCCAGCTCTTAGCGCCCAAGGTGCCAAGAACAAACAAAACCGCGCCGACATTCCCGCCGCCCACGAAGTCGCGCCAAGGCGCACACCACGCTGGAGTTCGCCCTCTACGACCTGTGTCTAAGCGGCCCCCTTATGCGCAGTCTGGACCGGGTCGCTCAATCTGACGAATGAACGCGTTCACCCTGATGGAGAACAACGTGCTCGAGATTGAGTCGGCCGATCTCGCCGCGTTTTACGTGAAGGATTTCGAGCAGCTCTTCG
>JACCTI010000012.1 GCA_013812515.1 Chthoniobacterales bacterium | reverse complement strand
GAAGACGACGTAGAAGCCGTCGCCGCCTCCGAGGTTCGTCCAATCGGAATTGCGGATGCCGTCTTTGCTCTGAACGCCACTTGGGCCCACCCAATTGCAGTTGTCCTGCAACCCCCCCGCGACGCGGTAGTAGGGCTGCGTATCATCGAGCGAAATGCGATAGAATTCACCGGCGGGAATGTTCGCGAGATGATTCCAGCCTTTCCCCGCCGCGTAACTTTGATAGACCCCGCCGTCGGTGCCTAACAAGAGACGCTGCGACACGGGCGGCTTCGGTGGTTTGTCCTTCTCTTCCGGCTTTGCTGGTTTTGGAGGCGGTGCGCTGCCAGTCTGAATGGCGAGGGCATGGCAATCCGGATGAATCTTCTCGGTCAGATCTTCCCGAAAATTTTTCCCGCCATCATCCGAGACGAGGAGCGCGTAACCCAGCATGTAAACCCGCTGATCGTTCGCCGGGTCGACGCGAATTTGGCTGAAGTAAAACGGCCGCGGATTGATGTCGCTCATGCGCGCCCAATTTTCTCCGCCATCCTCCGAGCGAAAGACGCCGCCGCGTTTGCTGTGGATGTCGCGAATGTCCGTCGCGCCGCCTTCATCACTCTGCAAGACGGCCATCACGACACTCGGTTTGCTTGCCGCGACGCTAAGTCCAATGCGACCGGTTTGCGTGGGCAGACCGCCGCTCAGTTTCTTCCAATCCGCACCCCCGTTCGTGCTCTTAAAAATGCCACCAACGTCCTCGCCTTCCGTCGCGGCGACGCCATAGGTGAAGCTCCATGGCGTGCGCTGCCGTGCATAAAGCGCCGCATACACGATCTCAGGATTTGCCGGATCAAAGACGACATCGCTGCATCCCGTGCGAGCGCCCGATGCGCCCGCCGCTTGCAGAACGGCCTTCCAGGTTTTGCCGCCGTCAGTCGTTTTGAAGAGGCCCCGCTCGCCGCCGTCGGCCCAGAGATGACCCGAAGCGGCGACATACGCCACATTCGCATCTTTGGGGTGAACGATGATGCGGCCAATCGCGCGACTCTCTTTCAAGCCCACGTTCTGCCACGTGCTGCCGCCATCGCTTGAACGGTAGACGCCGTTGCCCCAACCGGAGGAGTTGCGATCATTGGCTTCGCCGGTGCCGGCCCAGAGCACGTCCGAGTCGGAAGGCGCCACCGCGACCGCGCCGATCGAGAGCGTGCTTTCCTTGTCGAATATTGCGTCAAAGGACGCGCCGTTATCACCCGTTTTGAAAAGACCACCAGTCGCGAGTCCGACATAAAAAACGCCGGCATTGCGCGGATCAATCGAGATGTCCGAAACGCGGCCGCCCATCGTGGCAGGGCCAATCGCACGCGCCTTCAGGTTTTTGAAAAGAACCTCAGTCAATTCTGGCGCGGCCGCGGCTGCGGGACGGACTTCCGCCTGCACGGGCGGCGCTTCCGGAGGCGCGGCGGAAGCTGCGGGTGACGACGTGGACGTTTGCGCTCCCGCAGACCACAGGCCGAGGAGAGAGAGTAAACCGAGCGACGAGGCAAATGCGTGACGAGCCCTGAAAGTCATTTCTGTCCTTAGCATTCCCGCTCAATTGTGTCGCGTGCAAGTACACTGAAGGGGGCGGCAGAGACTGGCGCTCCCTCTCGGGGAGGGCGACGAAACCGAGCCGCTGCGACTCGAACTGACCCCGTCGCGAGCCGTCAGTTCGGCGGCTCGGACCGCAGGCCGAATTTTTTTAAACTTTCTCAAATTCCCATTTCCTCAGTATGGTTGAATATCATACTGCGCGAGTAGACATAGCTTCTCGCATCTAAATCCCGCCTATGAAGACAAGCAAACTGATCTGCCTCATCGCACTCTGCGCTTCGCTCAATACCCAGGCCCTCGCTGGAGCCAACCCTCAGTATTCAGCCTCAACAACAGCAAAAGCTGAACGGACTTCTCACCCGGAACGTTTCTCCGACTTCTCGCCTGGCGACAGACAGTCGAGAAGCGATAGGGAAAATTGGCCCATCTCCTCACGCGCGCGGCAGTATGGCTCGTTGACTGCTATTTTTATCCTGAGTTCGTTCGCCATGTTTACCCTCTTTCAAATCATGCTTCGCCGTGCCCCTGTCGGGCTTGAAACCGGGAACGGGTTTCGCGTCGTGAACGAACCGTGCGCGCGCTCGAGGTTTTCCTCCGGGACCGTGTTCCGAATGCTGCGAGCGGGCGCCGCAGCGCGCCGAGGAGCGCTTAGCTCCGCCGCGTAAGAGACTCTCTTTGGATCAAAGATGAAGCTTTCCAAGCGCGGCGAATACGCACTCCGGGCTTTGATCGATCTAGGGATCGCGGCGGAACTGGGACGCCCGATTCTTCAAATCAGCGAACTGGCGGCGAAAGAAAAACTGCCGGTGAAATTCCTGGAGCAGATTTTTACGCAACTGAGGTCAGCCGGTTACGTCGAGAGCAAACGCGGCAAGCTGGGAGGCTATTCGTTAGGCAAACCGATGCACCGGATCAAATTCGGCGCCGTTATTCGTCTGATCGACGGTCCGCTCGCGCCGATTCCTTGTGTCAGTCAAACGGCCTACGCGCGCTGCACCTGCCCGGACGAAGCGCATTGTGGGCTGCGTATGCTCATGGTCGATGTGCGGAACGCCATCGCGAAGGTTCTCGACCGCTACAGTCTGGACGTGATCGTCGAGATCACGCTCCGGAAATTGCGTCGCGACAAAGTAGCGCCTCCTTTCGCGAGTCGTTCCTCGCCGCTGACCGCAATCCTCCAGGAGACACTGGCGGGCCCTGATCCGGGCCAAACAAATGTCTTTGCAAAAGAAAGGAAACGCCATTCCGCAACATAACTCCCAGCCGGCAACCGATTGGCTCGATCTTGTCCGCGAGAAAGTTTCGAGTCTGCGCTTCGGCGTCGTGCAGATCGTGGTGCACGATTCGAAAGTCACGCAAATCGAACGAACCGAAAAGACACGCCTTTCGCACGAACAGAAAGACTCTCGGGAAACTTAAAATTCATCCACCAGACATCTGGAGAACACCAATCCAATGATTCGCACCAACCGGACTCCCGGAGGTTCGTCCCGAGAAAACAAACCTCATGCTCGTATCTATTCCACGCATCATCACACCTGCGGCTGTGATCGGTGTCTGCATTTTCGCCCGCCCCGTATGCGCGGGCGATACAGCGCCTCCCAAGGAAGCCAGAATCGAGAAGAAGGAACCCAACCCGCCCAGCTTCTGGGAGGACCGTTTGAGCTTCGACATCGAAGAACGCGTTCGCGGGGAGATTCGCGAAAACAACCGGGATTTCGATTCCTCCGTTCAAGACGACAACGACGACGCATGGCTCCTGAATCGATTTCGCCTGGGCCTGGCGCTGAAACCAGTCTCCTGGTTCAAATTCTATGCGCAGACGCAAGACTCGCGCGAAGCGTTCTCCGATCGCGCGAACATCCCAGGAGTACGCAGTGCGGAAGGCGATGACATTTTCGATCTGCGGCAACTCTATGTGCAACTCGGCGATGTGAAGCGCTTCCCTGTACTGCTCACGGTCGGTCGACAGGCAATCAGCTACGGCGACAACCGTCTCGTGGGTGATTCCAGATGGGGCAACTTCGGCCGGACCTTCGATGCGGTGCGTCTGCGTTTCGAACAGCCGCACTTCTGGGT
>JACCTI010000483.1 GCA_013812515.1 Chthoniobacterales bacterium | reverse complement strand
TGCTTGTGGCCACGGATGGTGAAGTTACCCGCGTGGAGACGCCCCTCCACTACCGCATCCGACCAGCGGCATTGCGGGTTCTGGTTCCGCAAGAAATTGGCTGATGCGGACCCTGATCCATCTTTCCGATCTGCATTTCGGACGGATCGACCCACCGATTCTCGACCCGCTGATCGCATTCATCCGCGCGACGGAACCTCACCTAGTCGCGATTTCCGGCGACTTCACGCAGCGGGCCCGAACCGTAGAGTACATGGCGGCACGTGATTTCCTCGACAAGATCCCGTTTCCGAAAATTGTGGTGCCCGGAAATCATGACGTGCCGTTGCGCAACCTTTTCCTGCGTTTTGTGCGTAGTCTCGACAGCTACCGACGTTACATTTGCGACGATCTCCAGCCATTCTTTGCCGATGACGAGATCGCCGTCGCGGGGGTGAACACAGCGCGCGCCTTGACTTGGAAAGATGGCCGGATCAATCGCCATCAATTGCGCGAATTGCGCGAGAGCTTCGCCGCCATCAAGGGCGAGCAGACGCGCATCGTTGTGACACATCATCCCTTTGATTTGCCGGCGGGCACGCATGGCACCGTCGTCGGTCGTTCGCGGCTCGCGATGATCACTCTGGCGCAATGTCAGGTCGACCTGTTGCTTGCCGGGCATTTCCATATCGCCGATATCGGCCAGACGACGAAGCGCTATGACATGCCGGGCTTCTCAGCCTTGATCGTGTCGTCCGGCACGAGCACGTCGACCCGGGGACGAGGCCAGCCCAATTCGCTGAACGTGCTCCGGATTGAGCCGCGCCAGATCACGATCGATCGACGCGTCTGGCACTCGGCCGAGCAAGCCTTCGAGCTTTTCTCCTCCGAAGAGTTCCACTCCTCGAAGAATGGTTGGATTCGCGAATGAACCAGCCACCGCGCCGGCGGCTGGATCGCTCACTGCGCTTCGTTCGCAATCGCTTCTCGCCGGAAGGGTACCTCGGGCTGCATCTCACGGTCGGCCTGCTGATCATGGTTCTGTTCGCGTGGTGCTTTAGCGAAATTGCGGAGGATCTCGTGCCGAACGCCGGCGCGGTCGCCGCGGACCAAGGCGTGACGAACTGGTTTCAAGCGCAGGGCCAGCCACAGCTCACCGCGATCATGCAGGTCGTCACGTTTTTTGGGTCGGTTGGATTCGTCACTGGCGCATCGATCGCTTGCGGCCTTCTGCTCGCCGCACGTCGGGCTTGGGATTGGCTGCTCGCCCTCGCCTTCACGATGCTCGGTGGAAGCCTGCTCAACATTCTGCTCAAGCATCTTTTTCATCGTCAGCGTCCCGTCCTCGAGAATCCACTCGTCACACTAACCAGCTTCGGTTTCCCAAGCGGACATACGATGGGCTCGACGCTCTTCTATGGATTCCTCTCCCTCTGCGCCTTGCACTCAGCGAAAAGCTGGCCTGGACGGACGGCCGTTGTTCTCGCGGCGGCGCTCACGGTGACAGCGGTCGGGTTGTCGCGCATTTATTTGGGCGCGCATTACTTGAGTGACGTGCTGGCGGCGATCGCGGCCGGGATTGTCTGGCTCGCGTTCTCGTGGACTGCAATCGAGACTTTCCGCCGCCGACGTTTGACAAGGAACACGGCGGTCGCTTCGCCACGAGAAACATGAATTGCCTACCTTCCTCTACCTCTTCCTCTCGACCGTAAATCCGGTTCTCAGACGGGAGATTCAGAGGGCGAGGTTAGAGGAGGAGGAAAAAACTGGAGATAAGAAAGGCAGACTTGTTTGCCCTTGGCGACGGTGTCCCTTTGCGCTAGCCCCAGAGAACGTCCGAGCGGGATTACAAGTCAGCGGAGGTCTTATGTTTTCGATCCAAAAATTCCTTGGCCATGATGAAAAGTTTTTCGACCTGCTCGAAGCCAGTGCGCAACAAGCCGATAGCAGCGTGCATCACCTCGTCGCGTTGCTCGCCAAGCTCGAGCACCACGATTCGCCCCAATCCCTCGAGGAATTCGTAAACAGCCGGCGCAAGGACAAGCAGATCACGCAGGAACTAACGGAGCAGCTTTGTAAGACCTTTGTCACGCCACTGGAACGCGAAGACATCCAGGCGCTCGCCACCGCGCTCTACAAAATTCCGAAGACGGTGGAGAAGATCGGCGAGCGGATTCTCATTTGTCCGGGGGATCTGCACGGCCGCAGTTTCAAAAAACACCTCGAGTTACTGGATCAAGCTGCGGAGGAAGTGCTCGCGATGGTGAAAGAGCTCCGCAAAGGCACCGATGCCGTGACCGCGCGCGAGAAAAACGCGCGGCTGCAAACGATCGAGGGCGATGCGGATAAGCTCGAGCTCGAATTGCTGCGTGATCTGTATCACGGCGATTACGAGACCAAGCAGATCATCTTTTTGCGCGATCTCTACGAGCTGCTCGAGAAGGTGATCGACCGCTGCCGCGACGCCGGAAACATCATCCTCCAGATCGTGATGAAATACTCCTGAGCCAAACGCATCGGCGGAGCGTATGATCCTTTTCCTTCTCGTCGTCTTGGCGGCGGTTGCCTTCGAATACATCAACGGCTTTCACGACGCGGCGAATGCGATCGCGACCGTTGTCTCGACCAAAGTGCTGACGCCTCGGCAGGCGATCGCGTTGGCGGCGTTCTTCAATCTGACCGGCGCACTGATGGGGACCGCCGTCGCCTCCACCATCGGCAAAGGCATGGTCGATCCGGAAGTCGTGACGATGCCGACGATCTTTTGCGCGTTGCTCAGCGCGATCGTTTGGAACCTGATTACGTGGTGGCTCGGGTTGCCTTCCAGTTCCAGTCACGCACTCATCGGCGGTCTCTGCGGTGCCGCGCTCGCTTCGGCGCGCAATGACTGGTCCGTGCTGAAGTGGCAGACGGGCCTAATGCCGAAGGTGGTCCTTCCGATGATCACCTCCCCGATCCTCGGTTTCATCATGGGCGGAGTGCTCATGTTTCTGTTGCTCGTCATGTTGCGAAGCTCCACACCGCATTCGGTTCACTCCATCTTCGGAAAGCTACAACTCGTTAGTGCAGCCTGGATGGCGCACAGCCATGGCACGAATGACGCGCAAAAAACGATGGGCATCATCGCGCTTGCGCTCTTTACCGGGACACAAAGCGGCGCGTTCAACGGCCTGCCGGGCGTTTTCAATTTCCTGCACACGCCGGAATTCCAAATCGCGGATTGGGTCATCATTCTTTGCGCGGGAACCATGGCCGCCGGCACCGCAGCGGGTGGCTGGCGCATTATCCGCACGTTAGGTCATAAAATGGTGAAGTTGCAGCCGGTGCACGGCTTTGCTGCGGAGACCACGGCAGCGGTGATCATCCAAGCCGCGAGCTCATACGGGATTCCCCTTTCCACTACCCACGTTATCTCCACTTCGATCATGGGTGTCGGCGCGGTGAAACGCTTTAGTGGTGTGAAGTGGACCGTGGTTGAACGCATCGTCTGGGCGTGGATCCTGACGCTGCCGATCACGGGATTGATCAGCTACGCACTCGCCCGCGCCGCGCACGCTTTCGATTAGAAGCGAAGCGATCTATGCCGTCGTAGCCACCACGCTGCGTCGCCCTGCGCGCAACTCGCCTCCAACGCTCCAACACAGCGGGGCGGCTACGCCTCCTGCGCCGAACGAAATTGCCAAACGCTCCCAGCGCAGCTAGCTGTCGGTTAGCGCCAGTCGGAGCCGCAGCGCTCTCATCGCGATCTTGCTTGAGAATTAATGTCTCAGGCCTTGAGAGCTGCCCGATAACTTCGAGATTGCGCCGATGAAAGTTTACTTCCTGCGGCATGGCCAGGCGGACTGGCCCGCTTGGAGAGGGCCGGATGACGAGCGCCCGCTGACGAAAAAGGGGCGAAAGCAGATGAAGCGGATCGCGAAATTCCTGGATACCGCTGAGGTCGACCCGAAACGGATTCTCTCGAGCCCATTGCCGCGGGCGTTGCAGACCGCCGACATCGTCGGGAAAGAGCTCGGTCTGGACGTGGAGGAAGAACCGTTCCTCGGAAAAGGATTTCGCCTGCACAAACTCCGGAAGATTCTGGAACGCACCGGTGGTGAAGATGTCATGGTCGTCGGGCACGAACCGGATTTCAGCACGGTGTTAAATCATCTCACCGGCGGCCACGTGAAGCTGGCAAAAGCAGGCATCGCGTGCGTGGAAGTGGAAGATCGCGGGAGCCGCGGAAGGCTGCTTTGGCTTATTCCGCCGAAGCTCGCCGCTTCCCGCTGCTGAAGAACGAGATGCTTCGGCAACTCGCATTCGACGGAACGGACGTCATCCGCAGGCGAGCAGGACGTTGCTGTAGCGTGCACGGCCGGTGACATCTTCGCCGAGCCAATCAGGCGGCTGAAAGGCGCGCGCTGAGTCTTCGTCATCGAATTCCACTTCAGCAACGACGAAGCCTTCGTGCCGCCCACTGTAGACATCAATCTCGACGGTCCTATCTCCCAGTGGAACGTCGTAACGGATTTTCGTTAGTCGCTGGCCCTCGCTGGCCGGCCACAGCACTTCGAATTGCTCCCGTGTCAGTTCTACTTCGCGCTCGATGCGTGAGGGCCCGTCCGCGCGTTTGTAGGTGAGCGAGTGCTTCGCGCCGGATTTCCGCAGCCGGACCTGCACGCCGCCGGGTGCGATCGCGAGATAGCCTTGCTCAATTTCGCGATGGGCATATTGCGCCATGTTGTCCGGCAGCCGCCGCACAAGAAACTTCCGCTCGATTTCGCGATGAGAATTCCCGTCGATCATTCTGCCGCAACGTCCGCAGAGCTCGCGGCCGTGCAACTGGCGTCAGCGACGCAGCTACCCGTTGGGTGGTCCGCAGAGAGCACGGTGAGCTCGACCTTCAGCTTCTGGTGGCGATCGTTCGGATCCTGCAAACGCAGCTGCCAGCGGTGTGCAGCTGAATTGAGGACTGTTTGCATCGCTGCGCTCCCTTGAAGCGGCGAAGGTCTATCTTGGACGTTCCATTCAGAGGAGCCGGG
>JACCTI010000481.1 GCA_013812515.1 Chthoniobacterales bacterium | reverse complement strand
AGCAGCCAATTAGAACCGAAGCCGAAACCGGATGAAGGGTACATAGTTGCTTTAGGATTTGGGTAGATTAGACGCTGGCTGAGTGGGTCCGTTCATAAACATCCAGCAGCTACTCACGATTCCGCATTCGCGTCCGTACCCGGGACTGTCTCGCTGCGCACGATGGCCGGAAATTCATATCTCCAGCCGCTTTTCGAATCTTGAAATGATGCGATTTCCGCTTTCCGTCACGACCGCGACATCTTCGATGCGCGCACCGCCCAGCCCCGGATAATACAGACCGGGCTCAACGGTCAGCACCTGTCCGGGTTTGAACACCGTCTTCTGAAAACGCGGGAACTCATGGATCTCCAACCCCAGACCGTGGCCAGTCCCATGAAAAAAACCGACCTGCCGTCCGTCCCGAACCTCCGTCGGAAAACCTTTTTCGGTGAAGAATTGTTTCACTTCGTTGTGCAGCGCGAGCCCATCAGTTCCCGGCTTCATCTTCTTGAGCGCGAGCGCCTGGCCATCCCGCACCGCTTCCCACAGCTGCCGCTGGGCGTCACTCGCGCGACCGCGCAGAACCGTACGTGTCATATCCCCGTAGTAACCGCTCTGCGCGTCGCGCGGAAAGATATCCAGGATAATCAATGAGTTCACGAAGAGCGGTCCCGAACCGCGCTCATGTGGATCGCACGCTTGATCACCACCCGCCACGATCGTGTTCGCCGGCAAACCGCCCGCGCGCAAAACCGCATAATCGATCTCCGCTCGAAGAATCTCTGAGGTGAGCACGCGTCCGAACCAGTCCAGCCGCTTATTCCGCCGTGCCTTGCATGCGGCAAGCACTTCCGTGGCGCGCGCCAATCCCTTTTCCGTAATCGACAAGGCGCGGCGCATGAGACGGAGTTCCTCGGCCGTTTTGGACTCGCGCTCAGGCCAGAAGAGACCGTTCGTGGTCTGGAGGGAAATGTCGGACCGACCCAACTCCTCGGCGTAACCGAGCGGAAAATTCGAAGGCACGACGGCGGAACGCACGCCGCGCTTGCGGAGAAAATGCGAGAGCACTTTCTCGAAGGCCGGAGCTCGTTTCTCGTTCCCCTGCACCTCGCGCTCGAATTCGCTGTAGGCGAGGATCTCATCCGCTTGCGCCTGCTTCCGTCCACGATCGATTTCGAGATCGCTCAGCACGATCGTGCGCCTGCCGTTTTCTTCGAGAAAAATGAACGGGTCGGGCACGAACATGCGCGTCGCGTAAAGCATGTCGGGGTCGTGATCACTCGAAGCAACAATGAGCCGTGCCGGCTGATTTTTCTTCGCCATAGTTTTGTTTCGCTCAGCCCCGCCGCACTTCCAATTGTCGCCGTAGGATCCAGAGCAGCAAGCCGAGCAGTGCAAGAGTGGAGCCGACGAGCACGGAAGTGTTGAAGGTGAAGACCCCGATCTTCGCACCAAGATACCGTTTCTCGACTCCGAAAAACACGTTCGGATGTTCGCCGCGACGATAGTCGTTCTGCTCCATCTCTGCGTTCGAGATCAAATCGGAGACCTTCTGATTTATGTAAAGCTGCTCGGCTGTAATCGGCCCAACTGCATCTTTGAAATCAGCGCGGTCGAACCCCCGCTTTCCGGAGATTGTTTCGTCTATTACCTCCAAATAGTCGTCGAGATCTTTCGGCGTTTTTGCTTCAAGTCCGGAGAGCACCGCAAGGGTTTCCTTCATCGACGCAAGCCGTAATGTCTCGTCTGGCGTGTGGTTCTTGTTCGCGACAAGCCGTTCGATCTCACGTTGCGCCTGCTCCTGCCGGCGGGTGAGCGGGTTCAGCTTGGCCTGTGCGATCACAAGCTCTTCGTACGACCAGCGCATCCCAATGAATTGGCAGACGAATGGGACCTGGAGCTTGCTGTCCATCTTCGTGCCCTTGTCATCGCCGGGATGTTCTGAGAACCATCGCGCGAAAGTGTAGACCAGCCCGAGATTGCGGTTCATATCCTCGTACTTGATGAGCGCTCCGCCCATGATGATCTGCGGAATAAGCACCAGCGGCACGATGTTGGCCGCGGTCTTTGGATTATCAACCAGGGATGAAATCACGAGACCCAGGGCAACGCCGCCCATCGCCGTCATGAACATGATCCCAAGATAAATCCAGAACATCCCGCGGATGGCGAGGATCCAATTGCCGATCAGCGTGAAGAGGATGCACTGGACGAGCGCGAAAATGCCTAACGATAGAACCTTCGCGATCAGGTAATACGGCAGGCGAACGTTCAGATTTCTCTCCCGCTGGAGCACGGCGCGATCGCCGATGATGTCGTCGGCACTGTTCGTCAGGCCCAGGAACATGGCGACGATCAAGCCGAGAAAGAGGAATGTCGGGATGTGATAAGCGGAGGCAAAATCGTATGTGCCGCTATCTGAGTAGCGGAGCAGCGTCGCGATCAACAACGCCAGAATTGGCGCCACCCCAATCGTGATGATCAGGTTGCTGCCGTTGCGCAGCTTGCTCATGAAAGCCCGCCGCAAAAGCGTCCGTAATTGCGTCCATTCGTCATGCCAGCGGATCTGTGCCCGGCGCCGTTTCGCGATGGGCGCAGCGGGGAGCGCCGGCGCCGGGTCACGGCGCAGCGAGACCTGCTTCACGTCCTGTATGAGTCGGAAGGCTTCGTATTTATCGCGCCAGAACTCCGGCGAATAACGCCGTGCCGCGACCAGCTGCCCACGATGATTCTCCTCGTAGATGATATCCCCGCTGATGTCGCGCAGCGGCGTTTCCAGGACGTCGAAGATGAACTCTGGCCGTGTCGTTCCGCAGGAGGGACAGGCCCCCAGATCGGCGCCGAATTGATGCTGATGCTCCGCTTCCGCGAAGTAGCGCAGCATGTCCGTCGGCGTGCCGAAGAACACCAGCCGTCCTCCCTTGTCGAACAGAATGGCCTTGTGAAACATTTGGAACAGTTTCGAACTCGGCTGGTGAATGGTGACGATGATGATTTTGTTATGCGCCATCCCCCGGATGATCTCGATCACGTGCTCGGAATCCTTCGAAGACAAGCCGGAGGTCGGTTCGTCGAAGAGGTAAACGTCGGCCGAGCCGATCATATCGAGCCCGATGTTAAGGCGTTTCCGCTCGCCGCCGCTCAGCGTCTTTTTCATCGGAGTCCCGACGATGCTGTCTTTTCGCTCGCTCAAACCGAGCTCGACCAGTTTGCTCTCCAGGCGGCGTGTCCGGTCGCGCGCCGAGAGATGCGGTGAACGAATCGCGGCCGCGAATTGCAGGTTTTCACCGATCGTCAGGTTCTCGTCGAACGCGTCTTCCTGCGGGATGTAGCTGACGTAACGTTTGAGCTCATCCAGATTGTCGTAGAGCGACTGATCGTTCAGGAGAATCTCTCCCGCGGCCGGCTGGATCTGTCCGCCGAGGGTCTTGAGCAACGTGCTTTTCCCAGAACCGCTCGCCCCCATCACGCACACGAGCTCGCCGCGGTTCACGGCGAAGGAGATGCCGTCGAGCGCCATCTCGGAATTTCCGAAGGAATGGTTGAGATCGACCACCTCGAGGCTGCGGATGATGTTGCGCTCTTCCTCGATGATCCGCTCGGAGAAGTTGCAGCGCAGGAATTGACCAATATCGATGCGGATCGTGTCGCCATCCGCGAGCCGCGCCGTCCCGCGCACTGGCACTTCGCCGACCATGATGGGCCGATCGGACTCGATCACCTCCAGCGTGCCGACGCGCTCATCGTAATCACAAAGGATCTTCAGCAGGACATCGCCGCTCGTCCCGGGCGAAAGCAGAATGTCGTCCTCTCCGAGGAGACTCGGATTATTCGAGACCAGATACTCGGACTTTGACGCCTTCAGCTGAAACCGGCCGCCCATCGCGCGCGCGCGGCGACGCAGATCGATCAGGTCCATCTCGCTATTGTTGTGAAAAACAATCCGGTCTTCGAGGGCTGCCTCCACCTGCTTTCCCGCCTTCAACGTCATGCCATTGATCACCGCGTCGACATCGCGCAACGCCTTCACGCGCACCTTCAGCCCGAAGCTCACCTCTAGTGAGCTTTCCCGCGTTCTCGAGCGTTCGAGTTGCACCTCGTCCCCATCCTTCGGCACACGCACGTAAATCTGGGGCAGGGAGACGTTTTTCTTGGCGTTGAAGTAAGCCGCGAGCTCCTGATAGCTCAGGACCTGGTCGCCGATGAGAATCCGTTGTCCTGGATAGATTCGGCAAAATCCGCCGCGTGCGAGTGGCCGTCCACGCACCGAGACTGACTGCCCAGTGTAATTCTTCAGCAGGATCAGATCGTGATAACGAAACGACAGCAAGCGCTCGGCATCGTTCAGGCTTTTCAGCAGCACGTCGGACGCGCCATTTGGTCCGAACGAAAGTGATTCGAGAGGAGAAGCGCCGCGTTGGTAGATGGAGGGATCCGAGTCTTCCGACGCGTTCAGCTGATATACGATGTCGATCGCCTGCGCCGCCATCCCGAGCTGCGACATGAAAGAATAAAACGCGACCACCTGCTCGTGCTTCAGCCCGGCTTGCGAGATCAGATCGTAGAGCTGCACGCCGAGCATGATCTTTCGATCGGCTTCCAGTTGCGCGGAAAGCTTCTGCGCCATGACTGACAGATCCTGCTGCTCGTAAAGAGCCTGGCGAAAGAGTTGTCGCAGCTCGGAGTAAACCGCCTCGGGATAATCGTAACGCAGGAAACCGAGGCTCGAGTCAATTTCCTCCTCCAGCAGCACGCCATCAGCTTTCGAGAAACTCGCCAGCACCTGAATCAGTAACGGCAGGAGATTCGGGCTTTCCGCGACGCTACGCGGTTTTCTCAGGGCTCGCCGCATCCAAACGCGGCTTTTCCGCTGCATCCGGTAGGCAAACGGCGTCACGCGTTGGACGGCACGATCGATCTTATCGGCTAATGTGGGCTGGGCCTGCTCCATGACTAAATCGGCGCTAAGAGTAGATGTTTTGCCGCCGTGGCGCAATCCTCCCCACCCAGCGCGACTGCCGCGCGGCAAGCCTCGTGCTCCTTTTGCAATGCCACTTCGTCGGTGTTAGCCTCCCTGTGCTCGCCGGAAGCGCGCATTCTTTTCTATGTCCCAAGCCGATCGTAACTCAAAGAAGGACAATAAATCTGGTGGCAGCGAGCCCAGCTTTAACTGGCGCGGCGTGGTCTTAATCGCGATTGCCTTCGCCCTCATCGGTCTCGCCGTCCTTTTCCGAGGCAGTGGTTACACAAACGCCGAGGAAGTCCCGTATAACCGCTTTCTCGAGCTGCTCGACAATAAGGAAGTCGTCGCGGACAACAAATACCCGCTCCAGATCGTGGTGGAGGATGGCCGGCCTACTCAGACCTTGCGCGGTGCTTACCTGAAGCAGGGCGCGGGCGCTAATCCCGCCCAGCAGGTGGCGTTTCGCACGACAATTTACGCAAACGTGGCCAAGAACTTGGAAGATCGCCTCGCGGCCGCGGGCGTGCCGTTCGCGTTCCGAATGGATTCGAACTTGATGGCGCAGACGCTTATCGGCTTCGCTCCGATCGCTCTTTTCCTGGTGGTTCTGTATTTCCTCTTCCGCCAGCAGATCCGCATGGCGGGCAAAGGAGCGCTCAACTTTGGAAAATCGAAGGCGCGCATGCTGGCACGTGACAAGAACAAAATCACGTTCAAGGACGTTGCCGGCGTCGAGGAAGCGAAGGATGAAGTCACGGAGTTAGTCGAGTTCCTGCGCGATCCGAAGAAATTTCAGAAGCTCGGCGGCCGCATTCCGAAAGGCGTGCTGCTCGTCGGTCCTCCCGGCACTGGCAAAACACTGCTTGCCCGTGCGATCGCCGGCGAAGCTGACGTGCCGTTCTTCTCGATCAGCGGTTCCGATTTTGTGGAAATGTTTGTCGGCGTGGGCGCGAGTCGCGTGCGCGACATGTTCGAGCAAGGCAAGAAGTCCGCGCCTTGCATCATCTTCATCGATGAGATTGACGCGGTCGGTCGTCATCGCGGCCATGGAGTCGGGGGCGGACACGACGAACGCGAGCAGACACTCAACGCCCTCCTCGTCGAGATGGACGGGTTCGATACCCAGGAAGGCGTGATCATCATTGCTGCAACCAACCGCCCCGACGTTCTCGATCCAGCTCTTTTGCGGCCAGGTCGTTTTGATCGGCAGATCACCGTGAACTTGCCCGATGTGAAGGGGCGCGAAGAAATTCTGCGCGTTCACTCAAAGAAGGTGAAACTTGCGGAAGGCGTAGATCTTCAGGTGGTCGCGCGCGGCACACCGGGCTATTCCGGCGCTGAGCTTGCGAACGTAATCAACGAAGCCGCTTTGCTCGCTGCTCGTCGAGGTCTGAAAGGAATCACGCTCCGAGAGCTGGAAGAATCACGCGACAAAGTCCGCTGGGGCAAAGAACGCCGCAGTCTGGCGCTCAGTGAAAAGGAGAAGACGAACACCGCTTATCACGAAGCTGGGCACGCCTTGCTTCTTGAATTGCTGCCGCATACTGAGCCGCTCCACAAAGTCACCATCATCCCGCGCGGTCCTTCGTTAGGCAGCACGATGTGGCTGCCGGAAGAAGACAAATATACGAACCGGAAAAACGAACTGCTCTCCAGCCTCGTCGTGAAGATGGGCGGTCGTGTTGCGGAAGAAATTGTCTTCGGTGACATCACGAATGGCGCCAGCGGCGACATTAAAATGGCGACCAATCTTTCCCGTCGCATGGTCTGCGAATGGGGCATGAGCGACAAAATGGGCATGGTGGAATACGGCGAACACGAGGAATACGTGTTTCTCGGCCGCGACATTTCGCGTTCGCGCGATTACAGCGAAGCAACCGCCGAGGAAATAGACCGCGAAGTCCGCAAGTTTATCGATGAAGCGTACGACTTGGCGAAGCGGACGCTCATCGAGCATCGCGACCACCTTGAAGCAATCGCCAAAGCTCTGCTCGAATACGAGACGCTCGACGGCTCGCAAATCCGCGAAATTATCGAGCACGGCCGGATGTTGAATCCGCCGCCGGGTCCGCCCGCATCCTCCGTGCAGACAATGCCACCTGAAAAGCCGCCGAAGCAGGTCGTCGTCGCGCCCGATGTGACGCCACCACTGCCCGGAGGGCTGAGCGGCGCGCCCGCGTAGCTACACGTTCAACGCGTTCTTCAGCGCGAGCCGCTGCGCACGAGCTGCTCTGGAATCCAGCGAACAAGCAGGTCGAGGAGTTCCTGCCGGACTTCGTCCAGACCGTGCCCCGCGCCGGGATAGAGCTTCAGCTCCTTCGGCTCACCCGCGGCCGCGTAGAGCTGGCGTGAGCAGAGTGGCGAGAGAACATCATCGTCCAGGCCGTGAATAAGCAGCAGCGGACGCGGCGCGACCGAGGACGTGAGTTCGGTTCCGTACGTTTGACTCGACATCGGCACGATGGCGCGGACGTGGGGTGAAACAGCGCCGGCGGAAATCACGACCGCTCCACCAAAGCTGTGACCCACGAGCGCGACGCTGCGGGCACCTTCCTGCGCGAGGAAATCGATTCCGACGAGCGTGTCAAGGACGCACTCGGTTAATTCGTTAGGCAAACGATAATGCAAGCGCAAGCCAGCAACACCGCGCTTCTGCAAGCGCTCGCAGGCCTCGGGATATAGCCCGCGCGCCGGTCCATCCAATCCTCCGCCGGCGCCGCCGACCCAAACCACGCCAAGATCCCTCGTCCCCAGCACCTTCACCGACGCGGGATGATACCGCGCGATGATATCGCCACGCTTTGTGTGCAGTCGCTGCGCCAGCGCCTGACCCGATTCGCTTTCCTTCGTCACTCCCCGCCAATGAAGCGTCTCAGTTCCGAAAGCGACTTTACGCCACTCCGCTGCGTTCATCGTCTCAACGAATAAAAACAAAAACGCCGCCGCAGATCGCAACGCTTGCTCCATTCGCTCCGCTTGCAGTTCCGCGGTATGTCCGCTGCTCCTGGGAGACGTTGCTCCTCAGCGCGCCTATAGCTTCGAACCGCCCGTGCTGACCACGTGCACGGTGCTGGCCTGCGGACCCATCTCTCCGTGAGAGAGGTCGAACCGGACTTCGGTGCCTATTTTCAGCCCGGCGAACTCTGTTCCTACCACTGCGTTGCGATGAAAGTAAATGTCGACGCCGCCGCCATCCGTGATGAAGCCGTAGTCCGCGAAGAGCTTGGTGATGAGCGCGCGCGGCTCAGCGTGCGTCTTCACTTCGTGCCGCTGGCGTCCGACCAGATCTTTCAACTGCCGCTCCATAGTTTTGAATGCGTCGTTAATTATCTTCGTGAGCGGCTCGTGCATCTCGTGCTCCGTCTGCCTCTCGTCGGCGACAAGCTCGTGGCCGGGTGGAACTGTGACGTCGACGCGAACACGGAACGGATTGCCCGCGCGCTGTTGATGGTTCGGCTGCTCAACCGCGACATCGCAGCGACTGATATGATCGCAAAACCGATCCAGGCGCGCCGCTTTCGTGCGGATCAGATGGTCAAGTTCCTCGGACTTCTCGACACCGCGGTAAGATATTTCGAGAGGCAGTTGCATCTGGAAGTGTGCTTGGTTGAAAGATGACCACAGACGGGAAGGCTGCGGCTGAATGCCGGAGCGCTCCGCGTTTCATCAGAGAGGTTGTAGCGAGCGGAAGTGCTGCGGCAGATTCGCTAGCTCGATGTTCACCAAATCCGATTTCACATGCTCAACAATGCGGTCGCGCACCTGCGGCGGCAGCAGGTCGACCACGGCCGAGTGAATTGAGGCTGGCGCGGCGAAAGACCAGCCGTCGCCTCCTTCGCGCTTCACCACTTCGGTGATGTTGTCGGCCAACTGTCTGAAAATGCGGCGATCGTTCTCCGTCTCCAGTCCCTGGCGTTCCGCCATGCCATTCATGTGCCGCCCGCTCCCGGTTGCGCCGCCCCCATCACCTGCCGGAAAGCGTCCGGCCTGATCCGTGAGCTTGTCCTGATACCGTCCGTGAGCGTCCGTCGTCTCGAATGCTTGAACCAGTTGCAATCCGGCCCCGCGGTTCGGCGTCTCGTTCACTTTATACGCCTTCAGGCTTCCGCGGTCTGTCACAATGATGAGTGATGTAGGAGTCATGCGCCAATTAGGATCGAGTACTGCGATTTTTCGTTGCCAGAGTAATCGTTTGTCGCGGGCAAATCGCGCTGAACAACTTCCGCTTTCAACGGGAGAGCGGCGAACGTGCATAGCTCGCCAGTACATCTGCGGGGTCGTCGTAAATAGCGATCGCGCCTGAGGCTCGGAGTTGGTCCTCACTGAACCCGCCGCAAAGCAGCGCCACGGTGCACAGCCCGATCTTCTTCGCCGCCTGCACATCATACGGTGTGTCACCAATCACGATCGCTTCGTCGGCTTGCAGGTGCAGCAGGTTCAACGCACTCGTAAACACATCCGGGCTCGGCTTGGAATGCTTCACGTCGCTCTTGCTCGTTTGCGTCTCAACAAGTCCCTCGAGCCTGGCGAGCTTGACGTGGTGCTCCGCTTCGTCGGCGTTCCCCGAGGAGGCGAGCGCAATCCGTTTCCTGTCCGCGCGCAAACGCTCGAAGAGCTCCTTCACTTGCGGGAAAGGACGCACTCGCCCGAGGTATTTCCTTTTGAACAGATCAGCACGGAATTTCTCCGCGTCCTCACCGATCTCTCTCATTTCACGCGCAGAGAGAAACTCGGGCAGGTACTGATCGCCACCCTTGCCGATCTGCTCCCGCAAGTCGCGATACGGAATCTCTTTCCCGAAATGGCGCAATGTCTCGTCCCACGCTTCGGCGTGGAGATCGTTGGAATCGACAAGGGTCCCGTCTACATCAAAGATAGCGGCCTTGATCACGCCGAGCCTTTCTTCGCCTCCTCGGCACGCCTCGAGCGCTTCACGATTGACTCGGGTCTTGGTTCCTCGGCACTTCCACCTCCCGCTTCTTCCATGATTCGTGACGCGCCTTCGCTTGTGCGCCAGCGGTTAAGCGCAGGAGCTTCGCCGCTCGTCCTTCCACTTCAAAGTCATCACCGGATGCATACTGCTCGCCATCATCCAGGAAGCCATTCTCGTCTACGGTGTCCATGATGAGTCGCCACTTGAGTTGTTCCTCGCCAGGAAGGACGAAAGGGACCGTCTCGTAGTGCGCGTTGATCAGGAACAGGAACGTCTCATCGCGAATCGGCTCACCTTCGAAGCTGAGCACGTCGATCGTGTCGCCGCTTAGGAGCATCCCGAGACAACGCACGAAAGGCGAGGCCCATTCTTCTTCGCTGATCTCGTTGCCACCCGGATTGAACCACATCACATCCTTAATGTCTGAGCCGCGGATCCGTCTGCCCTGGAAAAACTTCGGCCGCCGAAAGACCGGATGTTCGCGCCGCAGCTGGATCAGCTCGCGTGTGAAGAGGAGTAGTTGCTCCTGCTCTTCACTGCGCTCCCACGTCAGCCAGCTAATCTCATTGTCCTGGCAGTAGGCGTTATTGTTTCCCTGCTGCGTCCGGGCCCATTCATCCCCCGCGCAAATCATCGGCACACCCTGCGAGAGCAGGAGCGTGGCGAGCATGTTGCGGCGTTGGCGTGCACGCAGCCCGTTAATTTCTGCATCGTCCGTCGCTCCTTCCACCCCATGATTCCAGGAGTGATTATTGTTCTCGCCGTCCGCGTTATTCTCGCCGTTCGCTTCGTTGTGCTTAACGTTGTAGCTGACGAGGTCGTTGAGGGTGAAACCGTCGTGCGCCGTGATGAAGTTGATGCTCGCATAGGGCCGGCGGCCATTATGTCTATACAGGTCCGGACTGCCCGTGAGCCGGTAGGCCATTTCGCCAATGCGCCCGTCGTCCCCTTTCCAGAAACTGCGCACTGCGTCGCGATACTTCCCGTTCCACTCCGCCCAAAGCACCGGAAAATTTCCGACCTGATAGCCCCCCTCGCCCACGTCCCACGGTTCCGCGATCAGCTTCACCTGCGAGAGCACCGGGTCTTGGTGAATGATCTCAAAAAACGCGTGCAGCTTGTTCACGCCCTTCTGATCCCGCGCCAGCGTTGAGGCAAGGTCGAAGCGGAACCCGTCCACGTGCATCTCCAAGACCCAGTATCGCAAGCTATCCATTACGAGCTGGAGCGTGCGTGAGTGGAGCAGGTTGAAGGTGTTTCCCGTCCCGGTGAAATCCATGTAAATTCGCGGATCCTCCGGCATGAGCCGGTAGTAAGCTTCGTTATCCACCCCGCGGAAACTCAAAGTCGCGCCCAGGTGATTGCCTTCGCCAGTGTGATTGTAAACCACGTCGAGAATCACCTCGATCCCGGCGGCGTGCAGATTGCGCACCATGCCTTTGAACTCGGCCACCTGTCCGCCCATCGCTCCGCTGCTGGAATACTTCGCCTCCGGCGCGAAGAAGCCGATCGAATTATAGCCCCAGTAATTCGTTAGGCCCCTGTCGGCCAAAAGCTTGTCGTTCACATAAGAGTGCACCGGTAGCAACTCCACCGCCGTGACACCGAGATCGGTGAGATACTTCACTGCGGCCGAGCTGCCCAGGCCGGCGTAAGTGCCGCGCAATTCATCCGGCACATCGGGACACAAGTGTGTGAAACCCTTCACGTGCACTTCATAGATAATGGAGTTGTTTAACGGCGTGCGCGGTGACTTCACACCATTCCAGTCGAACGACGGATCGATCACCACCGCCTTCGGCATCCCCCATGCGTCATCACGGAAATCCGGCGTCAAATCGCCCGCCTCCGCCCCGACCACATAGCCGAACATCTCGTCCGCCCAGCTAATCTGCCCCGCGATCGCCTTCGCATAGGGATCGATCAGGAGTTTGGAACTGTTGAAGCGCAGGCCGCGCTCCGGATCGTACGGTCCGT
>JACCTI010000479.1 GCA_013812515.1 Chthoniobacterales bacterium | reverse complement strand
TTGGCCACAATCATGGCGCCGATCATCGCGACGTCGGCGGTTGCTCCGAGAGAAAGCGAGAGGCCGGCGCCCGCGAACAAAACAAGAGTGAGCGGCGCGCGAAGTTGGTCAAAGATTGCCTTGAGAATTCCATCGCGTCGGACGGCCTGGCGCGCGGATCTCCGCCGCTTTGCCGCCTCCGCAGTGGTGAGCCCTTTTTCGGTCGTCGCCAACGCACGCAACACGCTCGCCACGTCTCGTTGCCCCCACCGCTCCGGGTGCGGATCGACAATGCGCGAGACGGAGGAACCGGTCCGTCTGCCGCCGCGAAGCCGCGCCCATCCCGCCGCGAGAGCGCACAGCGCGGCGATGTTTACCGCGAGGGACGCGCGCCTGATGCCCGGTGCGCCCCGGAAGCCCCAGATCGCGCCGGCCACGTTGGCCACGGCGGAAAGTGCGACCGAGTCTCGCACGGTCGCTGCCCGTTTCGCACCTGCTTCGATGATCGCCGCCACCGCCGCCAGATCAGGCGCGAGCAGATCGGCGCGGGCTGGCAAACGGCTGTGGGCGAGCGTGACGCCGATCGCCAGGTCGCAGGCAGCGAAGGCCGCCGCAGCGCGTGCGTTGTCCGCCACGAATGCTACCGGCGCGCCCTGCCGCTGTCTGGCGCGGATGACCTCAACCGCATCGTCCCCCTTCACGATCGGGATTTCGGCGCGGCGCGCGAGAGCCCCCGCGGCGATCGGATCGCCCCGGCTTAGCAGCCCGATTTCCACGCCATGACGCGTGCAGATCCGCACGAGCTCCTTGACGCCAGGCGCAAGCCGGGGCCGCAGTGCGACGATGCCCATCGGCTCCTTGTCGCTTTCGCGGCGCAGCAGGAGACGGTAATCGCCCTGCTCGCCGAAGTGAGCCGCCCCGGCAACCGTGTTTGTCTCCTCAAGCGGTTCAAGCGAGTAACGCACTCCTCCGATATCCGCGGCGGCCATCTTGCCGTTGAAAGTTCCGCCGCTCGCCATAGCGGCGCCCGCCGCGGGAAAGGCGTGACCCCACGGCGACCCTGCCGCCGCAGCTACTCCGGTTGCCCACGAACGAATGGTCGAGCCATCGCAACTTTCGTTCAGCGGCAGCGTGGTCGCGATTTCGAGCCCGTCCGAGAGAAGGCGTGGGCTATCAAGGAGAAGAACTTTGGGTAGCCGAATCTGTCGATCCGGGCGCGTGCCGACGACGGTCACGCCGGAGCGCAGCACTCGGGCAGACGCCTGAGTGTCGGCCGCTTCGGCACCGATGACCGCGGGGCGCGGGTTGACCAACAGCAGAGCTTCGAACGTGCGCGCGAAAGAACGGGTGACGATCGCGGTCAACGCGGCATAGACCAGAGAGAGTAGCCCTACGCCGTGCAAATAGCGGTCATAGATCGGCTCGGCCAGCGGCGCCGGACGGGCCTCGAGCGCGAACGGCTCAGCCGCGCGCAACTCCAGCAGGAACGGCCCGCCATGCAACCGCGCGCCGGCGCTCAGCTTCTGGCCCGGAGCGATCGGCATCGGCAAAGCGTCGCGCCCAATTGCCGTTCCGAAGCCTTCCACGACGGTGGCCGCCAAAGGCGTTCTCTCGCCTGAGTCGAGGCGGATGACGACGCCCGGTTGCTCCGATGCGGCATCCGCGAGCCGCTCCTCGTAAAGACGCCAGACAGCCTGCCGGGCGCGCACTTGAGTGAGGAGAAGCAGCGCTTCGGAGCCGGCGAGAACCAGTCCCACAGGACTACCTGCGAGGGTGAGGCTGAGGATCGCGGCGGCACTGAAAAGCACATCGGCAACGTGGGGGCCGAGAAGGTCGCGCAGCTTGTCGCGCACCACAGGAAAGGCATGCACAATCCCAATAAGGCCGGCCGCTTCGACCGGAATAATGGAGTTGACGAGCGGCTTGCGAATCCCGAGCGCCTGTCGAACGCCGAGCAACGTCAAGCCCACTGCAGCGCTGATCGTGCCGGCGGCGCTTTGCCGTAACGGCTCCGGTTCCAGCGGATGCGCGGGAGTCTGCTCATGCGGAAGGCTCGGCAGCGCCAGGCTCGAGATATCGTCAAGCAATTCTTCCAGTTCGATCTTGTGGCGGTTCCATTCTACCAGCACGCGACCAGTGAGAGCGCTGGCGCTGGCGCGCACGTCGGGCCGGCTCTGCAGGCGTTCCACCACACGCCGCGCCAGGTCCGGATCACGATCCAAACCCGGAACTGTGATGCGCGCCCGGCCGGTCTCGTCATCGGCACCTCGTCCTTCCCGTAGGACGGCCGGACGCGCTGGTGCGTGATCGTGTCGGCCACCTGAGACTTTGCCGGTGGGAGGGAATTTCCTCCGCCTGCCGGTCGGCTTGCGCAGAAATGCGATGATGGTTTCGTTATCAGTCGCCGCAGGATCAAAACGAACCAGGACGTTGCCCGTGAGAGGATCGGCTTGA
>JACCTI010000217.1 GCA_013812515.1 Chthoniobacterales bacterium | reverse complement strand
GATACAGTTCCGCAAGTTACTTCGGGAAGCGATTTGTGCGCCAGGCCAGACGATTGTGTCGTCCAGGATTGCGCCTGCGCCAACCCACGCGTTTGCGCCCACGACGGAACAGCCGCGCAGCTCTGCGTCGGCCTCAACCTTCGCGGTGGAGTGAATGCGCTTCCGCCATGACTCGATCTCCGGCGCATAGCGCGGAAACGGGAGCGGGGGGAGATCACGATGCAACTGCATGTAGGCCGCACGCGTCCCCACGTCCCGCCATTCGCCCTCATCCACGATCACGCCGCCGAGCTTCGCCCCATCTTTGATTAACTCGAGGAACGCCGGAATCACAGAGCGTTTCACGCCAGGCTGGAGGCGATCCAGGAACTCGGGCTGCACGGCGTAGATACCGGTGAACAGAAACTCGTCCCGGTTTCCTGTTCCAAGCAGATTCCGAATATCGATGACCTTGCCCGCCTCCCGATCGAACGCGATCTGCTGCGGGCCAGAGTGCGAGCGGAGGACCAGTGTGACCAGATTTCCCGCGCGTTCATGTTCGCGCAGCAAGGGCTCCAGCGGGAGATCGGAGAGGATGTCCGCGTTATAAACCAAAAACGGTTTCCCGCCTAACAAGTCGCGGACGTTCGCAATGCCACCGCCGGTCTCCAGCAGCACCGGCTCATGCCGAAAGCGGAGACGACAGCCCCGGTACTCGCGATCGGGAAAGATCTCGTCAAAGCATTGCGGCTCATGATGCGTGTTCACGCAAAACTTGCTGCAACCCACGTCGATCAGGTGATCGAGCGCGAACGTAATCAGCCGCTTTTGGAAGACCGGCACGAGTGGTTTCGGTAGTTCTTCGGTTAACGGCCGCAAGCGTGCGCCGAGGCCGGCCCCGAGCACGAAGGCTTGTGTGATTTTACCCATCCCGTTGTCGCGATTGCGCGAGAGACTCTTCGCTCGCTCTCGAATGACAAATGGAATCTTGACGCGTTTGCGCTCGGCTTCTCTTCCGTCTTGGAGTTCACGCTTCCCTTACGCGGCAAAATCGTGCTCAAAATCGGAAAGCGTCGGCGAGCTTGCTTTACGCGACTTCTCGCCTTTTCTCCCGCACGATGATGCGCCTCTCATTCTCCGTCCTACTCATCTGCCTAACCGCCCCCACGCGGCATTTGCATGCGCAGGAGACACCGCCTTCGCCCGAAGCGCTCCTGCAAAGGATGGAGGAGACGTATCGGGCGGTTCGATCTTATTCCGACAACACTTCGGCACGCTACCGTAATCCGGACGGCACTGACGGCGCAAAGGTCGAGTGCAAGATCTGGTTTGTGCGGCCCACGCTTTTCCGCGTCGACGCCGAGTCGCGCCGCTCGGAAACCGTGCCGCCCAAACGCGAAGTCATGTGGTCCGATGGACGAACCGCGCGCACCTGGTCGACAACGAGTCCGGTGGTGATGCGCAAGAAGATCCAGCTCGCCGGCTCGAAGATGTTTGGCACCTACGCCTACCATGTTCCGACTCTATTAGAGGGCAGCTACGGCGGTCCGCAGCGGCTTCATCAGCTCGCGTCGCCAGTCTTTAATGGCACCGAAGTCATCGATGGGGTCGATTGCTATCGCATCAAGGGCAGCTGGCAGGGAGATCCGTACGAGGTCTGGTTAGGCAAAGTCGATTCGCTCGTGCACAAACTCACCGCTAATTACAAAGGCTACGAAATGGAAGAACTCCACCGCGACATCCGCCTCGACCAGCCGATCGCGCCGAGCGTCTTTTTCTTCGCGCCGGAAAACGAAACTGTCGTGCCGCCGCCGCCCGCGAAACCGGGGAGCTCTCCGAAACCGAACCGCTCTTCCGCAACGGAGAAGGCGCGATGAAACGCTCGTTCCTTCTCCTCCTGCTCGCCCTCTTTGCCTTTGCGGCATGCAATGGCTCGCAAAGCGAGATCGTGGGGAAGTGGAAACCCGCGGGTGAGGTGGGCGAAGTCATCTGGGAATTCAAGGAAAACGGAAGCATCTCGATCGGCGGTAAACTCGGGAAGTATTCCCTGGGCGACGGCAACCGCATAAAGATCCAGACGCAAACCGCGACGTTCGTGAATCAGCTTGCGATTGAGGGCGATCGCATGACTTGGAAAGCTCCGGATGGCTCTAAGCAGGAGTTCACGCGGGTAAAGTAGACGCAGTCTGCTGTGCTGCTCCTGCGATCATGCTAATTATCGATGCGGTCTCGAAGCGATTCCGCGCCGGGAATTACGGCGTGCGCGATGTTTCGCTCGACCTGAAGTCGGGTGTGATCGGCTTGTTAGGCCCGAACGGGGCGGGCAAGACCACGCTCATGCAAATGCTCGCTACGGTTACGCGGCCGACGAGTGGCCACATCGCTTTTCAAGGCGTCGATATCGCGGCGCGGCCTAACGAGTTGAGACGCCGGCTTGGTTATCTTCCGCAGGATTTCGGTGTCTACGACAACCTGACCGCGCTCGAATTCTTGGATTACTTCGCGGCGCTGAAGGGCGTCCATTCCAAAAAGCGTGTCCTCGAGATGCTCGAGACCGTCAACCTGCACACGGTCAAGGATCGTGCGCTCGGCGGATTTTCCGGCGGCATGAAGCAGCGCCTCGGCATCGCCCAGGCCCTGATCAATGATCCTGCGCTCGTGATCGTGGACGAACCAACCGCCGGGCTTGACCCAGAGGAACGTGTGCGTTTTCGCAATGTCCTTTCCGAAATCGGCTTCGGGAAGTTGGTCATCCTGTCGACGCATATTGTCTCCGACATCGAATCAATCGCGACGGAAATCGCGGTCATGAAAGAAGGGGCGCTTCTCACCATCGCTGCGCCGGAGGTGCTGCTACGCGGAGCGGAAGGGCACGTTTGGGAGAGCGTGGTTCCATCGGAGGAATTTGAACGGCTCCGCGCGACGCTAAAGATTTCGAGCGCAGTCCGCAAACCTGACGGCGTGCACATCCGCTTCGTCGGACCGGCGGGGGCTCTTGGAGCCAATGCGGCGGAGCCGGAGTTAGAGGATGCATTTCTTCACCTGATGAACGCCGAAGACGCCCCATCCGTTCACGCACGATGAGCGACTCGCTCCGGCGGATCGCGGCGATCGTTCGCGCCGATTTCCTGCTGCGTTTCCGCAGGCCGTCGACGCTCGTCGTCTTTCTCCTCCTGAGCGCGTTTGCGTATCTCTGGATTCCAGCGCCTTCCACAGGCCGCGCTTTGATTCAAATCGACGGGCACCGCGCGATCTACAATTCAGGCGCGATTGGCCTGGGCACGGCATCGCTGGGCATGATGTTCGTGGGACTGTTCGGGTACTACGTGATCTCGAACGCGATTCGGCGCGACATCATCTCGCGCTGCGGAGTCATCGCCGCTTCCACTCCGATGCGTTCCGGCGAGTACCTGCTCGGCAAGTTTTGCGGCAACCTTGCCTTTCTCGCGACTTTCCTGAACGGCTTCATGCTTAGTTCGATGGCCATGCTCATCGTGCGGGGCGAAGCGCAGATCGAACCGCTCGTCTTCGTGGAGCAATATCTTCTCCTCACACCGGCGGCGATCATCTTTGTCTCAGCGGTCGCGGTCCTGTTCGAATCGATTCCGTTCCTCTCGGGGAAAGTCGGCGATGTCTTCTACTTCTTTTTCTGGATGACGTTCCTCGGACTGGCGGTGGGTGATCAGGTCTCCGGCGGCCGGATGAACTGGGCGCGCTGCTTCGATTCAGCGGATTCGGTTTCATGATTCAACAGATGACCCAGACGCTCCACACGGAGTCGCTCTCGATCGGCGCCTCCAGCTTCGATCCGACGAAGGAAGCGATCTTGTTTCCGGGGCTCTCGTTAACGC
>JACCTI010000472.1 GCA_013812515.1 Chthoniobacterales bacterium | reverse complement strand
GCGAATCGACGAAGCTCCACTTCGCCGTCTTCCCGATTGGAGATTTCTTCACGATGGGAATTGATGACGCAGTCCGCGCCGCAGATTTTGTCGGCGTGACGAAGTTCGTGGGCGTGCACTACGACACATTTCCGCCGATCAAACTCGATCGGGAAGCCGCGTTAAGAGTCGCCCGCTCCCGGAGCAAGGACCTGCTGCTCCCGAAGATCGGGGAGACGATCGACATCGTTTAGCGGTTTCAAGAGTCCTGTAGCGGCAGCTTCCCGAGGAGGACGCGCTCACGGAGCGCTGATACAACGCCCATCGACTTTTGAAACCGCTTGACCGCTTCTAGACGAGCGGCTGAGTCGGTCTCCTGTAGCGGCGGTCTATGACCGCCGAGGCGCGGCAGCTCCCGAGGAGGGGCGGCGCTCATAGAACGCCGCTACAACGCCGGATCGACGTTTGAAACCGCTTAACGCTTCTAGACGAGCGGCCGAGTCGGTCTCCTGTAGCGGCGGTCTATGACCACCGAAGCGCGGCGCTTCTAGACGATCGGCCGCGTCAGTCTTGGGCTCCGCACCTGTGCGGATCGAGGTTCGATTCGAAACGAACGAACTCTCCGTGACCGGCTCCGTCTCATCGAGCCGGCCGTAATCCACCGTGATCTGTTCCTCCGCCCGGTTCGTGTAGATGTCGACGAACCGCTCGCCAAAACGAACCTCGCGCCCCGAGTAGTTCCGCTGCGTTTGCACCGCCGCGGGGATCAGGAACTCGAAGTGACCACTCGGACGGAGACTGGCTCGTTAGACTTTCTCTTCATGCGCGACTTGTTGAAGACGCGGTACCGTTGCTGCGTTCCATCTTCGGAAGCAGCGCGGTCAGGATTCCGATGAGCGGCAGGTAGGAACAGATTTGGAAGATGAACGGAATTCCGTGCCGGTCGGCCAGCGCGCCGAGAACCGCTGATCCCATCCCGGCCACCCCAAAGGCGAGGCCAAAGAAAAGCCCCGCCATCAAACCGACTTTTCCGGGCATCAATTCCTGCGCGTAAACGAGGATCGCGGAGAACGCGGAGGAAATGATTCCACCGATGATGACGCTCAGGATTCCGACCCAGAGCAGGTTCGCGTACGGCAGGGCGATCGCGAACGGCGCGACGCCAAGGATGGAGGCCCAGATCACTGCTTTGCGGCCAATGCGATCGCCGATTGGTCCACCGAGAAAGGTGCCGGCGGCAATCGCGAAAAGGAAAAGGAATAGATGGAGCTGCGCATTCTTCACGGAGAGGCCGAACTTCTCCATGAGGAAGAAGGTGTAATAGCTGCTCATGCTGGCGAGATAGAAGTATTTCGAGAAGACGAGAGTAACGAGCACGCCTAACGAGAGGATGACGCGCTGGCGCGGGACTGAATGCGCGCGGCTTTGCCTTCCGCCCTGGGGCGAACTGGCCGCGGCATGCGCCGCGAGACTCCTCTGATACCAGCGGCCGACATGCGAGAGCACCACGATCCCGAGCAGCGCGAGGAGCGCGAACCAGAGGATGGCCCCCTGCCCTCGCGCGACCACGATGATCGCGGCCAGGAGCGGCCCGAGTGAGCTGCCAGCGTTTCCACCCACTTGGAAGAGCGACTGCGCGAAGCCGTGCCGGCCGCCGGAACTGAGATAGGCGACGCGCGACGCTTCCGGATGAAAGACGGACGAGCCAACCCCGACGAATGCCACCGCGACGAGAACGAGACCTAGCGTTCCGGCTAACGAGAGCAAAACCAGCCCGATAAGCGTGAAGCCCATCCCGATCGCGAGGGAAAATGGTTGCGGACGTCGATCCGTGTAGAGGCCAATGAACGGCTGAAGAATGGAGGCGGTAAGCTGATTCGCCAGCGTGATGAAACCGATGTGACGAAAGTCGAGATGGAGCGCGTCTTTCAGGATTGGATAGACCGCCGGGATCAACGACTGCATCGTGTCGTTGAGCAGATGCGCGAAAGTGAGCGCACCCAGAATGCCAAGAACAGGCGCGGTGGCCCTCGAAGCTGGGTGAGACTCGGCAGTACAAACGGGCGGACCGCTCGCGGGCGCTTCGACTTCGCTTTGCACAAACGATCTTCGGCTCGGTTTTTTCGCGCGTCGCCTTTTTCTTTCCAGGTGTGCAGTTATGCGCTGCGAAGCGGCTTGCAAAGGCGGAACGCGCCGGAAGGTTGCCGCAGATGCTGGCCCGAATGGAAAAACTCGAACGCGCGGTCGCTGATGGCCGGCTGATGGAATCGGCCGGGCAGAACATCTCCACGTTGCTCCAGGGCGCGACGTCTGAGCTTTACACCTCCTCGATCGATGAGCTCGCGGAGGCAGGCGCCTGGAGCGAACTGAACGATCGCTTCTATAAGACTCTTGCGTTCGGCACGGGTGGCTTGCGCGGCCGCACGATCGGAAAAGTCGTGACACCCGCCGAGCGAGGCGCGGCCGGAGCGGACGCGCCGCCGGAGTTCCCGTGTGTCGGCACGAACGCGATGAATTACTACAACATCGCGCGCGCGACACGCGGCTTGGTCGCCTATCTCCTTGAATGGTTCGCAGCCGAGTGCATCAGCGGGAAACCGAAGATCGTAATCGCGCATGATACGCGCTTCTTCTCGCGCGAGTTCACTGCGCTGACAGCAAAAGTAGCCGCGGAGAATGGCTGCGACGCGTTTGTTTTCCGCGGGCCGCGTTCGACGCCGGAGCTGTCCTTTGCCGTGCGGCACCTGGATGCGAGCGCCGGCATCGTGATCACCGCGAGTCACAACCCGCCGAATGATAACGGCTACAAGGTCTATTTCGCGGACGGGGCGCAAGTCGTGGAGCCGCACGCGAGCGCGATCATCGCAAAGGTGAATGCTGGGGAGACGGGCGTAGCCCCGGGCGTTTCAGCAGAACCCGGTGAGATCATCACCCTCGGACCAGAGATCGACGAAGCCTACTTGGAGCGCCTCGAGACGCTTGTGCTCGACCGCGATCTCGTTCGTTCCGCGAAAGATCTTAAGATCGTCTTCACGCCGATCCACGGCACCGGCGGCGTGATCATCAAACCGCTACTCGACCGACTAGGATTCAACTACCAGGTGGTCCCAGAGCAGGACAACTTCGACGGACGGTTTCCCACAGTCGCTTCACCGAATCCTGAAAACGCGGAGGCGTTGAAGCTCGGCGTCCAGCTGGCCACAAGAGAGAACGCGGACCTGGTGGTCGCGACTGATCCCGATTGCGACCGCATGGGCGTGGCGGTGCGCACGGCTAGCGGCGAGATGAAGTTGCTGACCGGAAATCAGATCGGCTCGCTGCTCGCGTATTACCGCGCGCAGGCTTTCTTCGCACAGGGAATCCTGACAAAGGAAAACGCCGGACGCGGTGTGATCATCAAAACATTTGTCACGACGGATCTGCAGAAAGCGATCGCGGAGCATTATGGCTTGCGCTGCGTGGAGACGCTGACGGGTTTCAAGTACATCGGTGCGAAACTCGGCAAGTATGAGCGCAAAGCTCTTGAGGGTAGCCACGCCGCAGCGCGCCGTCTCTACCGCGAACTCTCGGAAGACGAGAGCAGGGCGCTGCGGCTCAAGTATTCGTCGTTCTACGTCTTCGGTGGCGAAGAGAGCTACGGCTACAGCGCGCACGATTTTGTCCGGGACAAAGACGGGAACGCCGCGGCTCTAATGTTCTGCGAAGTGGCGGCGTTCGCCAAATCGCGCGGCCTCACGCTGGACGCGCTGCTCGACGACGTCTTCGCGACGTTCGGTTATTTCCAGGAGAAGACCGGCTCGATGACCTTTGAAGGCGCGGAAGGCGCGGTCAAAATACAGCGCCTACTCGAGTCCTACGTCGAGACCCCGCCTGACGAGATGCTCGGCTCGCCGGTCGCCGCGGTGAAGAACTTCGAAAAGGAAATTTTGCGCGACATCGAAGGCGACATCATTCCAAAGGAAAAGATGTTGATTTTTGAACTCGGGGATCGGACGCGGATTGCGGTTCGTGCATCCGGCACGGAACCGAAAATCAAATACTACCTCTTCGCGGAAAAGCGGCCGGCGAGCGGCCGCCTGATCGGGGAGGAACTCACGCAAAGCAAGATCGCTGTCGGCCAGCATCTCGAGCGGCTCTGGAGCTGGCTTCAGGAAGACGCTGCCGCGCGTCTTATCAGGTAAGGCCATTCGACAGAGCTCAATTGCACGGCAAGATTTTTACATGGAACCGGAAATCAAGCCGAGCGGTGGTGAGATCTCCGTCTTGAAATTGATCGGGACGAGCGGCGCCCCGATTTTCGGGCGGCTCCTGCTCGACAAGATCGATGACGCGGAAAACACGGAGTTCGTCGAGACGCTGAACGATCTGATCGCGATGAATTACGTCATTGCGAACCGCGTTGGCCTCCCCTCGGTCGAAGACGTGGAAAAATCGTTCTTCCGAGGAAATCCCACGCACTCGCGGGATGTGCGCGGGGCCATGAATCCCGGTAAGAAGCGCGAAGAGCAACGCCGCGGCCGCGGGCGCCGCGGGTAGTTCCCTCGTGAATTTGGCGACGCAAGCACGGCGGTGCTGGCCCTGGCTGGCCGCACTCGCCAGCGGCATCCTGTATCGGGCTTGTTTCGCGCCGTTCGATCAGGCCTGGCTTTGCTGGATCGCGCTGACGCCACTGCTCGCCGCGATCTGGTTTTCAGGCGAGAACTCGAAACGCCGTTGGAGACGCGATCTGCTGCTGGGGTATGTGGCCGGGCTCGCGTTCTTCTGGGGCGTCTTCTCTTGGCTGAGGACGGTTACAATCCCGGGGCTGGTCTTGGTCGGATTATATATGGCGATCTACATGGCCGCCTGGAGTTGGCTGGCTGGGCGTCTCCGGCCGCAGCCGCGCAAACCGAAACCTGTCACCGGACTTGAGGCCGTCACGCGGAGATTAGCGGAAAAGCGCGCCGCGGAAAGTTCCGGCATGCTTCCCGTGCCTAACGAGTCGCCGGAACGCAACTCGCCCTGGCTCAGTTCCATGCGCAACCTTCTCCTCGCCCTTCTGCTCGCCAGCGCATGGGTCACCGTGGAAACGATTCGGAGTATCCTTTTCTCGGGATGGGGTTGGAACACGCTCGGCAGCGCTCTCCACGCCCAATGGGCCATGATTCAGATCGTCGATATCACGGGCGTGCCCGGCCTCTCGTTTCTCGTCGCGATGACGAACGTCATTTTGGTTCTGACCGTGCGCCGATTCGTCGACGAGACACGGCTCAAAGCGAGACGGCCGCATTTCGATTTCACCCTCACGATGGCGGCCATCGTCGGGGTAATGGGTTACGGGATTCGGGCCGTGCAAAACCCGCAGGAATCCACGCCGCTGCGTGTCGCCGCTCTGCAGCCAAACATTCCACGAGAGGAGAAGTTCAATCCGAACTTCGCGCAGGCGACGTTCGACAAGTTCACGAAGCTCAGCCTGGTCGCTCTGCAATCAAAGCCAGAGCTGTTGCTTTGGCCGGAGAGCTCCATGCCCGATCCGCTGCTGCCCGGGACCGAGAGCTTTCACTTCGTCCTCCAATTTTCCGCCGAGATCAAAACAGATTTGCTCCTCGGGATCATCGACCAGGATGAAAAGGACGCATACAACGCGGCCTGGCTCGTGACGGGCGGTGATCAACAGGTGCAGCTCTATCGCAAGCTTCACCTCGTGCCCTTCGGCGAATACGTGCCCGGCCGTCACACTCTGCCCGGGATTGGCGTGATCGTCGGCGATCAAGTCCCGGAAGATTTTGGCTTCGGCCAAGAGTTCACTGTGCTGAAGACGACGCGACCCGATGTGCGCCTCGCGCCGCTGATTTGCTTTGAGGACACGATCGGTGAACTCACGCGACAATTTGTGCTCAGGGGCGCTAACGTGCTTGCCAACGTGACGAATGACGGCTGGTTTCTCCGCTCCGCTGGTTCACAGCAACATCTCGCGAACGCCGTTTTCCGTTGCGTAGAAATGCGCCTCCCAATGGTGCGATCCGCGAACACCGGCGTGACTTGTTTCATTAACGAGTTCGGCCGCATCACGCAGATATTGCTCGATGACACCGGCAGCCAGTTCACCGAAGGCGTGCTGACGGGTCAGATTGCGGTCTCGGCAAATCCAACGCCTACGTTCTACCTGAAACACGGCGAGCTCTTCGCGCAGATTTGCTGCGGTGTGACTTTGCTGACGCTGCTCGCGCTTCTGCCGAGACTCGTTAGGCCAAAGCTCGCGGCGCGCTCCTTGTAGCTTCGTTTCCCCGGCTTCGTTGTCGCGCGGGCGGGAAGAGGTTTCGCGTTCTCGAACAATCGAAATCACCCTCAATCTTCCGAGAGCGCCTGTTGTGGGATCGCGCTGTCATCCAGCCAGCGGAGACGGCGAGGGACTCCGGGAGAGTCTTGGACCACGTCTCGGAGGAGTAGCGTAATCTGTGCGGCTGATGCGAGATCCCTCGGCGCGCTTTGCCAGCCTCGGGATGACAGGCGTGGAGCACATGGCCCGTATCGATAGGAGTTCCTTCTCCCTCTGGAGAAGCCTAGAAGCGGTTTCAAAACTCCTGTAGCGACGGTCTGTGACCGCCGAATCGTGGAAGCTGCCCAAGTGAGACGGCGCTCATATAGCGCTACAACGCCAGGTCGACTTTTGAAACCACTTGTAGGCTGAGGAGCACTGTTGGCTGATCTTGCCGACTTTTGTGAAACCATCATTTAGCTCAGTTAGAAGTTGTTGTAGCCGCCTCGCTACGTCGAGGCGCAACGTGCGTCCTAAGGCGCGCGGCCCATTGTAGACGTTTGTGTCAAACGCCTGAGCCGTGGCCAGGCTGAGGATCAAGGAAGTCATTACTCCGCTCCCTGGTGCTTGACACAAGCACCGCTACACTGTTCTCGCCAATGACGCCTCGAGTGCGGGATGCCCGCATCGCAGCCGTATCTCACGGGAGCACGCGCAACGGTGACGCGACGCCGTCGCTACAGAAATCGGCTTTGCTCGACACGGATGGTTTGGCGCTCCAACTTCTCGAGAACATGCTGAAACTCCAGCGGCTCTTCGGCAGCGGCGAAAAACTTGGCCCGGAATCATTCCTTTGCGGTCGACTCTTCACCGCGGAAGGCGGACACGGAACGGAATACGCGAAGTTTATGCGCGCATCATTCAATGCTGTGCGCACGCCGCAATCTGCCGGCGAAGCGCACAAACAAGTCGACGAACTCGCGACGAGACGCGTGAATGCAATCAAGGGCGTTCTGGAAGCCGGCGTCCCGAGTTACCCGTTCCCGCGAATGAACATCGACATCCTCGCCGCCGTGGTCGCGGAGGCCCACGCGAAAAATTGCCTGTCGAAATTCACACCGGCAATGCCGCCGACGTGGACGATGCGGTGAAGATCGGCGCCGACTCCGTCGAGCACGGTTCGCTCCTGGACGAAATCCCGAATGAGACGATCGCGGCGATGAAAGAGAAAGGCACGCGCTCGATCCGACATTGAGCGTGGCGAAAGGGTTCACGAATTTCGCGCGCGCGGATGCATCGTTGCTCAAACGCTCACTTGTCCAACAGGTTACATCGAAAGAGCTGCTCGCAGGGACGGAGAACGCAGTCACTGGCGAGAAGATGGCGAGCATGCGCGA
>JACCTI010000198.1 GCA_013812515.1 Chthoniobacterales bacterium | reverse complement strand
ATGTCGTGTCGAAGTCCGCGGCTTGCGCACGCTCGCCCCGCTCGGCGTTGGCGGCATGCCCACGCCGGGCCATACGGCACGATGTCATTCCCGACTGCCGGGGTCATCGCCCCCAGCTGCAGGATGGCGATACCGCACGATGCCGCGCTTTCGTGCATTCGCGACGAACTCGAAAAACTCGCGGCCCAACGGTCCCAAGTCGCTCGCAGCCGCTTCGGCCAATGCCTGCTGCGTGTTGAGTCCGCTGCGATAGAGCAGTTGGAAGGCCCGCCGGATTTCCTGCCGTTCCGCGACGCTGTATCCGGCGCGTTTCAGACCGAGCACGTTGACTCCGAAGACGAAATTCCGTTCGGCCGCGAGCAGGAACGGCGGGATGTCCTTGCCAAAGCCGGAGCTGCCTTGCGCCATGACCAGCCGTCCCACGTGCACGAATTGATGAAAAGTTGTGCCCCCGCCGATGAAGGCGCCATCGTCGATCTGCACGTGACCGCCGAGAAGACAGTTGTTCGCGATCACGACGCGATTGGCGACGCGGCAGTTATGACCCACGTGCACACCGGCCATGAGAAAATTGTCGTTACCGATTTCCGTGGCGGATGCCAGAGCGGTGCCGCGGTGGATCGTGCAATGCTCGCGAATGACGTTGCGATCGCCGATGTCCACACCGCTGGCGGTTTCCGGATTGAAGGCCAAATCCTGCGGCAGACCGCCGAGCACCGAGCCGCAACCGACAAGGTTTCGTTTCCCGATCCTGACCGTGCCTTCCAGGACGACGTGCGGTTGAATGACGCTGCCTTCTCCAACGATCGCTCCCGCGCCGATGACCGCATACGGGCCGATTTCCACATCCGTGCCGATCTGCGCGCCGGCGGCAATGATTGCGGTCGGATGAATCATCCCAGCACTCCGGCTTCCTTGAAGCTGAAGTAGGGCAGCCGGCCTTCCGCAGGCGCACCGATGATGATGTGGTCGAGGAGCTTGATCTGAAGGAGCTCGGCGGCTTCCGCCAAACGTCTCGTTAGGCTGTGGTCCGACTGACTGGGCGAGGGATCACCGGAAGGATGATTGTGGACGACGATGATCGCATACGCGGAAGCGACGATGGCCGGACGAAAGACTTCGCGCGGGTGCGCGATGCTTTCGTTGACGCTGCCGAGCGAAATCTGCTCTGTCCGCAACAAGCGATAGCGAGTATCGAGCAGGAGGACACGCAGCGACTCCTTGTGCAAGCCGCGCATCTCGGGTGCGAGCAGCTCATAGACAAGCTCGGGCGCGTCAATCTTGGCCTGCGAGTAGGTTTCCTTCGCCAGCCGCTGACCGAGCTTGAAAGTAGCGACGAGCTGCATCGCCTTCGCCGGTCCGATCCCCGGAATGGCGGAAAGCTCCTCGAGTGTACATCGGCTCAAGCCACCTAACGAGCGATAGCGCTCGAGCAACTGGGCCGCGACCTGCACCGCATTTGCGCCCACCAGCCCGGTGCGCAGAAGAATTGCGATCAGCTCCGAATCCGTCAGTGCATCGGCCCCCCGCTGCAGCAATTTCTCCCGCGGACGGTCGTCCTGCGGCAGCTCGCGGATTTTTGGCGTGGGAAGGGAGTTGGTGCCCCGGCTATCTGTGGTCACGCGGCGGTGATGGGGCACGGAAGCCCTGCATTGAGATTCAGTCGCGCAGTTGATCAAACAGATCCCGCAGCGCATCGCCGAGTTGGCTCAGCGAACCGGCATTCGCGCTCTGCGGAAGGACACGCAATTCGCTTTGCGCCTCCTGGATCAGGTCCTGCCCCGCCGTGATCGATTCGCATAATGGCGTCCCGGCGACCTCCGTTCTCAGGATTTCGTTTAGCTCGTCCACTTTGCCGTCCACGATCATGCGGCAATACTGTTCGCGTCCCACGACCGAAGCCGTTTCCAGGAGCAGCAAAACCGGCAGGGTTAACTTTCCTTTCCGGAGATCGGTCCCAAGCGTTTTGCCGATCACCGCTTCGTTGCCAGCAATGTCCAGGCAATCGTCGTAAATCTGATAGGCCGCCCCGAATTTCATCCCGAAGCTTTGCAGGGAACGAGCGGTGCCGGGATCGCACTCATTGATGACCGCACCGAGCTGCGCCGCAGCGGCAAAAAGCGAACCGGTTTTCATCTCCACGATCCGGCGGTAATCCGGAATGCCGAGATGTAAATCGAAGCGGCGTTGGGTTTGAATGATCTCGCCCGAACACACTTCGCGCGCCGCCTGCGCGATGGAACGGCTGATCTCCACCTTCTCGAAATTGGTCGAGAGATTCAGTGCCTGCGCGAACAGACAATCGCCAAGCAGCACGCTCAGCGAATTACCCCAGCGCGCGTTTACCGTGGGCTGTCCTCGACGCCGTTCTGCCTCATCCAGGATGTCGTCATGAACAAGCGTTGCGATATGGATCAGCTCCAGGATGACGGCGAGGTCAACGTGCGCAGACGTGATCGAGCCGGTCGCGCCGCCACTCAGGAGAGCAAGCAACGGACGTAAGCGCTTGCCACGGCCGCCAATGGCATACGCGACGTAACCTTCAATCGCGGGATCAAAGGCCCCCGTCTGTTGCGCGATGCGTGTCTCCACCTCGTCGAGGTGTGATTGGACAGTTTTTGCCACCGCTTCCAGCGGTCCCGAAGAGGCGGCGACCGCCGGCG
>JACCTI010000195.1 GCA_013812515.1 Chthoniobacterales bacterium | reverse complement strand
TCTGACTCGTGAAGCGGCCGTGGTGCAGCTCTAAATTCACGTTCGGATTGGCTGCCGAGAGACGATCGCGCGCAGAGTCGAGCTTCGAACGCCCGATATCGGTCGTGCCGTGCAAAATTTGTCGCTGTAAGTTCGAGAGCTCGACGCGGTCCGCATCGATCAAGCCGAGGGTGCCGACTCCCGCCGCCGCGAGATAAAGGGCGACCGGCGAACCAAGGCCTCCCGCACCGATGCACAGCACGCGCGCCGCCATCAAGCTTCGCTGTCCCGCTACCATCACCTCCGGCATGATCAGATGACGTGAGTAACGGCGGCGCTCCTCGTCGGTGAATTCCACGCCCGCGCGGCGGTCTTCCTCAATGATGCTCCTGCTCATCTCTTGATCACTTTAGCACGAGCGCGCACTAGCTCTGCACCAGGTCCCAGTTGATGCCGACGATGCGTTTCTCGGCGAAGCGCTTGAGCGATTTCGGAAAAGCCAGAAAGGTCGCGCCTTTACGCTCACAGAACTCCACCAAACCAAAATCCGTTCCACTTTCCGTCTGCAGGATTGTCATCACCCGATGATTCTTCACCAAGGTCTGGAAACGCCGATCCAACTTCGGTTTCTGCCAGAGGGTGTAAACTTCCGGCGCCCCGGACTTCTCCACCACGGCGGCGAGCCGGACGGTCTTTACCTCCAGCAGTTTCATGTCGCACTTGCTCATGGCAACGGTCCGAGAAAAGAGTCCGCCAGAGAACTACGGCAAAGAGGATCAGACTACCGTTGCTGCATTCCTGCCCTGGCGGGGTTTGTAAGTCCGCAGTCCATAGTCCCTGACGGAGCAGAAAGTTTCGCGCTCTGGACCTTTGCGCAACGCCCTTTTTACCGGCGGGCGGGGGCGCAACCCAAAACGTTCGCCGAACATTTCGCGGCGCTGACGCCGGCTGCTCTGGCGCGCGGCAACGTCTCGGCCGGCCGGGGTCGACGCCCCCAGCTACAATAGGCGACGCCGCGAGGCCAATCCGTTGACAGCCTGAAGCGCTTTTGATTGCATCGCCGCGTGAAATTTGTGCTGCTCGTCTCCGCGATGCTCGCCTGCGCTTCTTGCACGACGCTGGAGAATCGGCGCGATCTCTATCGTTCACCTGCCGAAGGATATGAGCGGTGGTATCGGCATCCTCCTCCCACGCGCCTGCCTTCCACCGGACCCGTCACCCGCGGAGTGACCACGGAAAGTCATGGCGTCATCCGGTTCCGGGAGGAAGCGTCCCTGCCGGACGCCGGCCGGTAGAGAAAACAAAACCAGCCCGCGCTTAGGCGAAGGGCATGTTCAACTTGATCCGCGCCACGTCCGTCTCATGCACGACGGCGGACTTCGCCATGTGGCGCTTGAGTTTTCCGCTCTTCGAGGAGAGCAGGTGCCGGCGCGAGGCGTGCTGACGCAAAACCTTCCCGGTCCCGGTAATTTTGAACCGCTTCGCGACGGCTTTCCGCGTCTTACTACGCGCAATTGGCTTCGGCATAAGGCGCGGAAGATAGGTGCACTTTTCGCGCCGGACAACTGGTTTCCCTGAGAAGCAAGTGCATTGCGAAGGGATTTCGAAGGCGTTAATCTTTCCGCCGTGAGCACGGCCGAATTGATCGAGCAAATCAAAGCACTTCCTGCCGCCGAGCTGGAGGTCGTTCGTGATTTTGTTTTGAGTGGAGAAGTGAAGCCGCAAGTGCCGAGGTATGCGACAGACGAGGAGTTTGACGGGGCAGTGACAAGCGTTTTCGAGAAACACCATGAACTCTTGCGAAGACTGGCTCAGTGACGGAGCCGGTCTTCATCACGCTGGAGCAGGTGCTTCGTCTTCACGAGCAGTCTTTGAGCGCCTATGGAGGAATTGGTGGGATCCGAGATTCTGGCGGATTGAGCTCAGCTGTTGGCCAACCGCTCAATGACTATTTCTACGGCCAGGCAGATCTGTTTGCGATCGCTGCCGCCTACGCCTTTCACATCGCCCAAGCTCAAGCGTTCCTTGACGGAAATAAACGAACCGCAATCACAGCCGCATTAAGCTTTCTCGAGCAAAACGGTGTTCCGACGAAGACCACGACGACCGTTCTCTACGACGCGATGATCGGGATTGCGGAGCGCGCCTAACGAAAGCAGATCTCGCGCAAACTTTTCGCGACCTCTTTGGCTGAGCCGCGGCCGGGCGGATCGAAATCGCTCGCCTCGCGCCCTGTTCTGTGGAGCGTGCCTCCATGGAAACGCCCGCCC
>JACCTI010000434.1 GCA_013812515.1 Chthoniobacterales bacterium | reverse complement strand
TACCGAAAAGACCTCGCGCGTCGCATCGAGTAGCAGTGCAGGACCACTGCCCCGTGGTGTGGTGCGCGCGCAATTTCTCGGCACAACCCCAGAAGGCAATCTCATCTTCGGATTGCCCTCGTCTGAGCGCGGCTATCTCGCGGCCCCATCCAGCGGCCGTGAGAGTTCGCGCCGGCGCAATCGCCGAGCTGCTGAACCGACGCAAGAGCTTCCGGTGCTGCGGGCGCTCCCTCCAGACGAATAGGTTTGTGCTGGGATTCGGGATCCCATGCGCAAGCCCTGACGTGGTTTGCGCTTCGCGGAATTTCGAGCAGGCTTTGTTCGCCCGAATCTTGTCCCGCTCAGCATGGCAAAGCGGGCGGTTTGCTGGGCTACGTTCATGGCCGCGGAATTCGTTATTTCCCTGAGTGGTTTTGGGCCTGGTCAGTTTTCGCGTTATGGTCGCTTTGAACGAAATCAATCAGGGATCGGAGTTATAGTGGTGATCGTGCCGACCGGATCAAATGCTGAAGGAATTTCCTTTGGCTCCTCAAACGTGTCCCTTATCGCCGCAGCGGATTGACTTTGCAGGATGTTGCATTGGCGTAAAAGGCGCGAGCCGGTAACGGTCACGCGCGAAATCAAAATCCTGAACAGATTCGGGATGCACGCACGACCCGCAGCGGAGTTTGCGCGCCGCGCGAACAGCTTTCGCTCGGCCATCACCCTGACCAACGACGGGGGCCGCTTCTCGGCCACGAGCTTGATCGATATTCTCCGCGCAGGCCTGGCGCAGGGCTCAAGACTCACGATCGAGGCACATGGACCCGACGCGGAAGAAGCCGTCGACGCTTTAACGAAACTGCTCGAGGAACTCCAAGCTCAGGAAGCGCGCAACTGAGGCTCTTCGCGTGCACGCGCGAGCCGGACCTGCCTTCTGCCGAGCCAAATACTCAGGCAGCACCAGATCGCGGCGAGCGGCGCCGCCACAAAAGAGATTCCAGTCAGGCCCAGACCGAGCCACGTCAGGAACGGATAGGACCATGCGCCGAGCTGGTCGCCACCGCGGTAAACGAAAGTGTCGATGAAGCTCTTCGCCTTATATTTGTCTTCACGCCGCAAAACGGTGAAGAGCACTTCGCGCGCCGGACGAGAGACGGCGAAGTTAGCCGCGCGTCGCAAGACTTGGAAGAATGCGAGCAGTCCCAGCAGTGGCATCGTGCCGACAGCGAGGAAGCCGATCACGTTCACGAGGGGGAGAATCGCGAGTGTGAGGCCAACGCCGAACCATCTCAGCAGCCGTCCAGTGAGGAATATCTGCACCACAATCGTGAGCACGTTCACCCAAATATCGAGGTGCGCGAAAAAGGCGGTGCGGGCGGCGCGATCGGTGAATTGCCGCGCGGTGATGTCCGCCTGCTGGAAGTAGACCAGCGTGCCGGTGATGGCATGGAAGAGCATGAAGCCGCAGATGCCTAACAAATAAGGAGAGCGCGCCACATGCGTGACACCGGACCAGATTGTGCCGCCGATCGGCGCCTCCCCGTTTGCGTCTTTTGCAATCTGGTTTTGAGGAACGCTTGAACCATGTTTAATGCCCGCGCCAGCCGCAGCCGTTGTCGCGGCGTTTGTGTCACACGCCGATCCCACGCCATCGCCCGCCCGGCGCTTGACACAAGCGCCGCTACATTCCGCCGGAAAGAATCGGACGCACCACGCGCCGCCTTCCAGCAGGACCGCGGAAACGAGAAGGAGGTTCGCAGCGCCAATGCCTTGCACGAGCGAAGCCGTCAGGAGTGCGCCCATGATACCGCCGAGCGTTCCGCCCACACTGATGAACCCGAAAAGACGCTTCGCCTGCTCGGGGTTGAAGATGTCCGTCATGAACGCCCAGAAAACAGTGACGACAAAGAGATTGAAGACACTGACCCAGACGAAAAAAGCGCGGCCGACCCACATCTGCTGCGCCGCTGGGAGCATGCGCATGAGCAGAAAGAAGAGAATCAGATTCGCGATGAAAAAGCGGTAAGCGATCGGAATGAAACGCCGTCGCGACCTCCCGGAGACGACGCCAGAGAAGAGCGCATTCGCGATCAGCACCGCGACGAGCGTGCCAGTGTACATCCAGGAAAGATTCTCGACTCCTCCAGCGGCACCGATTTCGTCCCGAATCGGGCGGAGCACGTAATAGCTGCCGAGCACGATGAAGTTGAAAATGAACGCGAGCCCCAGAGCGCGCAGCTCGTCCGGCTTCACGTCGACGACGCGTTGGCGAAAGATTCCGAATATTCGTCGCGTAGGTCGCATACGACCCATTAGACCTACTTCTTGACGGATTAACCGGCTCTTTTATGCCACTCCGCCAGCACTTCTGCTTCGCGTTCTGCTGTGAGACCGGCCTTCAACTTCGCCTGCCAGTCCGCGGGCTGCGACTTAAACCACGCGAGTGTGTCACGCGCCGTTTCCGGCAGCGGCCGGAACGTGAGTCCCTTCTCGAGTGCGCGTTTTACGCTGGTCCGACTGAGCCCGCCTTCTTCGCCGCGTGGCGGCACCCAAACCGGCATGTCAGACCAGGGTGAAACCTTCTGCTCTTCGAGGAATTCTGCGTTCACCCAGGTAAACTTCGCGTCCGAGTTCAGCGCGGTCTTCATCCCGCCAAGCATGTCGCCCACTCCGAGCTCCGTCGCGGGACCGGTCGCATTGTAGATGCCAGTCTCGCCGTTCTCCAGCATGCGAATCGTCCACTCGGCGAGATCACGCGCGTCGATGAATTGCACCGGATCTTTTGGATCACCCGGTGCCAGCACTTCACCGCCGCGATCCACCCGCACCGGCCAGTAGGTGAATCGATGCGTCTGATCACCGGGTCCTACAATCAAACCGGGCCTGATGATCAACGTCTTCTTCGGAAACCATTTCTCCGCTTCCTCTTCCGAAAGCGCCTTGAGCGGCCCGTAAAGCCTGAACTCCGACGCGATCAGACTGTCGCGCGTTTCCTTCATCGCATCCGCGCCTTCGTATTTCGCGAGCGCGCCGCTCTCGTCGTTCGGTTTGCTGTTGTCCGCGTAGACCGAAATCGTGGAGATGAAAACGTAGCGGCCGACGTTCCCCTTCAGGATTTGCGCCGCGTCGCGCACCCAGACCGGCACGCTCGTGGGGTTGTCGATGACAACATCCCACTTGCGATCTCTGAGCGCGTCGAGCTGGCCGTTCCGATCGCCGATCAACTGCTCGACGCCCTCCGGCAACTCGCCCGGGTGTGACTTGCCGCGGTTGAAAACGGTGACCTTGTGACCGCGCGCGAGCGCATAGCGAACTTGAAACGGGCCTGTGAATCCAGTGCCGCCGAGGATCAGGATGTTCATTGGTTTTTCCGCTTTGGCTGACGTTGATCCGTTCGTTTGGCTCGCGCGGAGACGTCGCTCACCCAGCGCCCTGAGGGTTACCGCTCCGCCCGCGAGAGCAGAGACCTTGATGAATTTCCTGCGTGTCGTCGTGATCTTCATAAAGAGGGCTGAGAAGTCGCGTCGCCCTTCGGGCGCGCGCGTCGCGGCCACCTTTAGCAGCGCTGGTGCCACGCGGATTTTGTTCGCGCAAGCGACTAGCTTCCGACGATTTAAGCCCGCGACAAACGCGCGGGCGATCGCGTTGCCCTCTCATTTTTTCCGGGATCAACTCGTCTCATGAGCGGGACTTCCAAAGCCTAGGGAGTGAAGTCGTGTGTTGTCTTCAACGCAGCGCAAAACGTGGCGAGGAGCCGCGCTGTGTTCTCCAAATCGTCCAGTGCTAACAGCTCGTTAGGCGTATGCATGTAACGAAGCGGCACGGAAAGCAGGCCTGTCGCCATTCCGCCGCGCGCGAGCTGCATCGCGTTTGCATCTGTTCCCGTCCCGCGCGGGGCGGACGCCACCTGATACGGAATAGCTTCCGCTTCGGCTGCGGCCACGAG
>JACCTI010000431.1 GCA_013812515.1 Chthoniobacterales bacterium | reverse complement strand
ATTGGACGGAAATGAACCGCTCTTGGCTGGAGCGGGAGCCACAGCCGGTAATCGTCTATTTTAACGATCTTATCCGCGATCCAATCGCCACGGTGACTGGTGCTGTGGATAAGCTCGGGATTGGTCTGGTGCCAAGAGCCACGTCATCCCTGCCCTCCTTCGCAGAGCTAAAAAAGCGGTATCCAAATTTCTTTCGAAAAGGAATCTCCGGCGACTGGAGAAATCAGTTTTCATCTCGGCAAGCGGAGTTGTTCAGGGCGAAGCATCAAGCCATGATGGATGCTCTGAAATTTCCGCTCTAGGAGCACTCCTTCGGACGGGTCTCCTTCGGAAATCGAACAAGATAGTTCAACCTGGGCTCTGCTTTCGCCCGAACGCTTTCGCAACCCGCTCCTCTACTAGCTATCGCTAGATAGTTTCTGGCTATAAGCAAACCGCTCTCGAATAATGCGGAAGATCCGGCGCCGGCGGGTCCAGGGCAGCACGATCAGGCGCCAACCAACATACCAGAGCAGGGCGGCCGACGATTTTGCAGCTGCGAAAAGTTTGCACCGGACTAGCTGGGCATAGACCTCTTTCACCGCGGCTGCGCCGAAGTGGTCTCGCCAATATGCTTCGCCCTTCCCAAGTGCTTTCCTAAGTGTCGGACTGTTTTCGACGATAGGTTGCTGTAACTGCATGACGCGGTTCATGGCGCGCAACATGATCGCGCCTTTGTGCGAGGTGCTCGTTTCATAGCGGCGGTATTGTGCCACTACTGTTCGATGGTGAGCGCTCGAGAATTGTCGGCCGGCACGAAGCAGCATCTCGTAGTCCTCCGCCGGCACGAAAAACGTTTTGAACCCTCCTATAGCTTCTAACACACCGCGCCGGAACATCACTGCAATTGTGTTGGCGACATGATTAGCCTTGAGCAGCTCCTCGTAAAACCCCGACGTTAAGACCGGCCAGCGGGGCGAACTGAGGTACGACCCATCGCTGGCGATTTGGTCAATGTCTCCGACAACAAACCCCGCCGACGGGTTCTCAGCGAAACACTGCAGGTGTCTTTTTGCTGCGTCGGGCATCAAGCGGTCGTCGGCGTCCAGGAAGATAACGTAGTTCCCTTGGCTCGCGCGAAATCCCGCGTTCCGAGCCTCAGCGATACCTCTATTCTGCTGGCGCACGTAATTAACCCCGGGGAAAAGGGCCGCAACTTGCGCGGTATTGTCGGGCGAGCCATCATCCACCACGATCGCTTCGACACCGGAGTAGGTCTGAGCTAAAACGCTCTTTATAGCTTCAGGTAAAAAATGCGCTTGTTTGTAGCACGGGATAACGACCGAAACGAGCGCTTCTTCGTCTTTGCGTACCATAGCATTAAATCCTCCAGCATACCTTGCAGCACTGCTGTGTTGACGACTCTCACTGACCATTGACGTTAGAATTCTCCACTTTGCGTGATCCCCTGGTCCGGTCTCGGCGGGTGGCCTAATCGCCGTGCGCCCTGCTCGAAATTATTTCTCATGTTTTATTCCTTTCCAACAGAAAGATCGGTGAGTCGCTGCATTTCTCGGGCCAGCAGTGCTAAAAGTCCAAGCTCTTAGCGGGTCGGTGAACCTGGGTCCGCGTCAGAAATTCCGCGCCAGCTCTGGGCCTGACCGCAGGCATTTACCGGTCTGGCCTCGACCTTTTGGACCCTAAAGTGTCATTGGGGAAGTACCCGCCCATGCCGTTCTGCTCGGTCGTAAGGGGATATGCACGCGGCGGATCAAGGCATTCACAGCGAGGCCGCTGAAGCGGCAGGTATGCGCTGCCGAATCTGATTTGTCGCACGACCGAGAGACGGTGTCCGCGGGGCAGAATCCAAACCGATGCACGTGGAGTATGTCTAATGTTTCCCGAAAACGGGTGCTGCTAGGATCCAAGTTTTAAGTGCCACGTCGCCTACGAAGCTGCTTTTGCCTTTTGAGCAGCGCGCTTTGCGGGTTGAAACTGGCAAGCGCTCGTCGCTTGCGCGCCGTGTCATTCCCTTGTCGGCACACCGCGTGGTCGCTCCAATGCGCCTCTCGCGGGTAGAAGCATGAGCAGTAAACCACAACTGGAATCCTGACTGCGCGGTCAGCATGAATTTCGACAGGTTGCTTGTCCGGTGCCTCGCCTCGTTTTGGAACGATTACGGGTGTGCGCAGCGACACAACGAAAGTGTTGCCACGGCAGTAAGTAGCCGCCAACGTGATTTCGCCTCAGAACCTTCACCTCCCGTGTCAGTGGAATTATCTATCGTAATGCCCTGCCTTAATGAGGCCCGCACGCTCGCAGCTTGCATCCAGAAAGCGCAAACGTTTCTCGCTGACCACAGCATTTCTGGAGAAGTCATCATCGCGGATAATGGAAGCACCGATGGCTCCGTTGAAATCGCCCAGCGGATGAAGGCGCGCGTTGTGAGCGTTAAGAGCCGCGGATATGGAGCGGCGCTGGCGGAAGGAATCGAAGCAGCCGCGGGTGAGTATTTGATCATGGGCGACTCGGACGAAAGCTATGACTTCTCAGCGCTCGCGCCATTCGTTGACAAACTTCGGGAAGGTTACGATCTGGTCATGGGCAACCGTTTCCTCGGCGGCATCGCTCCCGGTGCAATGCCTCCCACCCACCGTTATTTTGGCAACCCATTCCTGACCGCGCTTGGGCGGCTTTTCTTCGCTTCAAAAAAATGCGGCGATTTTTACTGCGGTCTCCGCGGCTTCCGAAAGAAGGTTGTTAAACAGCTCGAATTACAAAGTCTCGGAATGGAATTTGCACTTGAGATGGTGGTGAAGGCGGAAATGCACTCACTTCGGA